>JACDZH010000090.1 GCA_013426815.1 Paludibacter sp. | reverse complement strand
ACTCCTATGATACAACTTTTTGACACACTTTCTTATCCCGAACTCAGGTTAGTAAAAATACTTATCGGTATTTTTTTTGAAAGACAACACAATCTTTTATATTTAAACACTCAGTTATATCAAATTAAACTTTTATAAAAAAGAAATTTGTTGCACTGTAATAACTTTATGACACTATGTGTATAAAATTCGATATAACATTCAGACCATTACTTAATCCAATAAATACATTTTTTATTTATAATAAATTAGTCGAATTCTCTTCTTTTGTTAAATTGAAACATTTTATTTTTTTTTCCTGATAAAATTACTAATTTTGCAACTCAAAATAAGATATGAAAAAGTTCCAATTATTTGTAATACTAATAGCACTTACATTGATTTCGTGTGGCGAATATCAAAGATTGCTTAAATCGGACGATGCTGAATTGAAATATTCAAAAGCAGTTGAGTATTTCGAGAAAGGTGATTTTATGCGTGCTTCTACTTTATTTGATTTAGTAGCAAGCTACTTCAAAGGTACTGAACGCTCAGAAACGGTTTTAAATTATTTGGCAAAATCTTACATGGGTCAAAAGGATTACGTATCTGCAAGTGAATATTACAAAACCTATGTAAAGACTTATCCAAAAGGCAAGTATGTAATTGAAGCAAAATATATGATTGGCTATTGTGAATATCTCGATTCGCCAGATGCCCGTTTTGATCAGGCAAACACAGTAAACGCAATTGCCGCTTTACAAGAATTTGTTGAGATTTATCCTGAGAGTAATTTGGTTCAGGATGCAAATAAATTATTAGACGAAATGACCAATAAATTGGCATATAAAGCATATCTCAATGCAAAATTATATTTCAATTTAGGTAATTATTTGGGCAATAATTACGAATCATCTGTTATTGCTGCTCAAAATGCATTGAAAAATTTTCCTTCAACATCCTACCGCGAAGAGTTATCAATGCTCATTTTGGATGCTAAATACGAACAGGCTTTACAAAGTTTCGAAGAGAAAAAAATGGATCGCTACCGCAATACGGTAGATGAATATTACAATTTTATCAATGAGTTTCCGGATGGAAAATTTAGAAAAAAAGCAGATAAAATTTTTAATGAATCAAAAAAAGTTGTAAAAGAATAATATAATTATACCATGATGGATTATAAAAAAGTAAATGCACCTACAAATACAATTTCTCGTGATATGAACACGATGAGTGAAAATATTGGGAATGTGTACGAAACAGTAAAGGTGATAGGTAAACGCGCTAACCAAATTAGTGTTGAGACCAAATCGGAACTTGATAAAAAGTTGCAAGAGTTTGCTTCGTTTAACGAAAACATCGAAGAAGTTTTCGAAAACAGAGAACAAATTGAAATTTCGAGATATTACGAAAAACTCCCAAAAGCAGTACTGATAGCTACTCAAGAATTTATGGAGGATAAAGTTTACCACCGGAATCCGCTTAAAGACAAACTGAAATAAAACATATTTCGTTATCTTCTTCAATTTTTAGATAAAGGAATATTGCGTACTTTGTGACACAATATTCTTTTATCTTTTTTAGTTTGTGTTTAAGTTCAATTCATTTTTGTATTTTTGCAAATAAAGGAATGTGCTGTTAAACCAGTCTTCAATGGGGAATAATAAATTGTAAATGAATACAGATGGTTTTACTAGGTAAAAAAATAATACTTGGCGTCACTGGCAGTATAGCTGCCTATAAATCAGCTCAATTGATTCGTTTATTGGCGAAAGAAGGTGCTGAAGTAAAAGTGATTATGACGCCTTTGGCAAAAGAATTTATCACACCACTTACGTTAGCTACTTTGGCAAAAAATCCTATTCTGTTTGATTTTTTCGATCCGACAAATGGAAACTGGAATAGTCATGTAAATTTAGGTTTGTGGGCGGATGCTTATCTTATTGCACCTGCAACTGCCAATACCATTGCTAAAATGGCAATCGGTGTAGCAGATAATTTGTTGTTGACAACTTATTTATCGGCAAAATGTCCGGTATTTGTTGCTCCTGCCATGGATTTAGACATGTTTGCACACCCAACTATGCAGCGTAATCTCGCTTCGCTTAAATCAGTTGGAAATCAAATTGTTGAACCCGCAACCGGCGAATTAGCCAGCGGATTGGATGGTAAAGGACGAATGGAAGAACCCGAAAATATTGTCCAATTCCTTGTTAATTTTTTCACTTCAAAACCTTTATCTGGAAAAAAAATACTTATTACTGCCGGTCCAACATACGAAAAGATAGATCCTGTGCGTTTTGTAGGTAACTATTCTACCGGTAAAATGGGTTTTGCTTTAGCCGAAACTTGTGCCATTCAGGGTGCTGATGTTTGTCTGATAGCAGGTCCAGTAGTTTTGAAAACAAAGCATCCGAATATTGAAAGAATAGATGTAGAATCGGCTGAGGAGATGTTTGAGGTAGTAACTTCGCGTTTTTATGAAATGGATGGTGCGATTTTGTGTGCTGCGGTTGCAGATTTTACACCCACTGAAGCTGCAACATCAAAGTTAAAACGCGAAAAAGACAACTTGCAACTTGATTTGAAACCGACACAAGATATAGCTGCTTCGTTGGGTAGTATGAAAATGGAAAGTCAGTTTTTGGTTGGTTTTGCACTGGAAACGAACAATGAAGAAGCCAATGCACAACAAAAAATGGAACGAAAAAACTTTGACTTTATCGTTCTTAATTCTCTACAGGATGCCCAAACCGGATTTGGATTTGACACCAATAAAATTACGATTCTGTTCCGTTCCGGAGTAAACAAACACTTTGAATTAAAGGATAAAAATGCTGTAGCAGAGGATATTGTAGCAGAGATAATTAAATTTGAGGATTTGAAGAGATTGAAGATTTGAGGATTTGAAGATTTGAAGATTTGAAGATTTGAAGAGATTGAAGATTTGAAGATTTGAGGATTTGAAGATTTGAGGATTTGAAGAGATTGAAGATTTGAGGATTTGAGGATTTGAGGATTTGAAGAGATTGAAGAGTCCCGCAAAAATGGGATGTCTGCTTCGTTACCATTTGAAAGGTTCGATAATGAAAGAATACTTATTGATAACAATTAACTGAAATGAAACATTTGATGCTAATAATGAATTTCTTGCTGATAGCAGGATTTGCAAATTCTCAGGAATTGAATTGTACCGTTCAAATCAATTCCGATCAGGTGCAGGGAACAAATAAATCGGTTTTCAATACACTTAAAAAGTCAATTACCGAATTTGTAAATAACCGCAAATGGACTGAATTGACTTTTGCCAATAATGAACGCATCGAATGCACAATGAATATTATTGTAAAAAAGGTTGAGAGTGATGTGTTTACCTGCGAAATTCAAGTTCAGTCGCGCAGAACTATTTACAATTCAACGTATTATAGTCCGCTTTTTAATTTTAAAGACAATAGTTTTACTTTTATTTACAAGGAATTTGATCAGTTGGAAATGAATGAAAACACCATCACTTCCAATCTTACTGCTGTGATTGCATATTATGCCTACATTATCATTGGCTACGATATGGATTCATATACCCGACTTGGAGGTACATCCAGTTTTCAGGCTGCCGAAAGTATCGTTAATGCTGCTCAGGGTGCCGATTTATCGGGTTGGAAAGCTTTCGAAAGTACAAAAAACCGTTATGCTTTAATCAATAATATTCTCGATGAGGCATTTAAAAAATATCGGAATTACTTTTACGAATATCATCGACTGGGATTGGATGAAATGACTTCAAATCCTACCAATGCACGAGCAAGAATAGCCGAAGGATTGCCTTTGCTGCGTGAAGCAAATCGAGCCCGACCTTCTGCCATAATCATTTCATCTTTTTTGGATGCAAAAAATGATGAATTGATCAATATTTTTTCAAAAGCTACCAGCAAAGAAAAAACCGATGCTGTACAGATTCTTTCGGATGTAAATCCTACTCAGACAGGCAGATACGAAACGATTATGAAATAAAAGAGAGTTTTGTGTTTCAGGTTTCGTGTTCCGTGTTTCGTGTTTTAAGTCAGCAATAACCAATCAAATAAATTAAAGAATTTCCAATTCAAAATCATGCTCAAATCGCTTTATATATCCAATTACGCTTTAATTTCAGAGTTGAGTATTGACTTTGAAACGGGTTTTTCGGTTATAACAGGCGAAACTGGAGCAGGGAAATCGATAATATTGGGAGCTCTTTCGCTTATTTTAGGACAACGGGCAGATAATAAATCCATAAAATTAGATGCTGAAAAATGTGTAATTGAAGCTGAATTTGATATTTCAGCTTATCGTCACATAGATGATTTTTTTATACAAAACGACCTTGATAAAGATAATAATTCTTGTCTTATTCGTCGCGAATTGACTAATACCGGTAAATCACGCGCATTTATCAACGATACTCCAGTGGCTTTGAATGTGATAAGAGATTTGAGTAATCGACTGATTGACATTCACTCACAACACGAAAATCTATTACTATCCAATATTTCATACCAATTGGAAGTGGTCGATACCATTGCTCAGAATTCGGCTTTAGTCAGGTCATTCCAACAAACCTACACGCAATTGCGTCAGTTGCAATCTGAATTAAAACTGTTGCAAAATACAGCCGAAAAGCAAGCTGCCGACCTGGATTATTTACAATTTCAATTTCAACAACTAACTGATGCCAATTTATCAGCAAATGAACAATCCGAACTCGAACTGGAACAGGAGACTTTGAGTCATGCCGAAGAAATTAAAACTGAATTACTTCATGTTCATCAATTGCTGGAGGAAGATCACGGTTCAATACCATTGCTTAAAGAAGCAATAACTTCACTTTTGAAAATTAAAAAATTTATTCCCGATGGTGAAAATTGGAACGAACGATTGCAATCGACATGGATAGAATTGAAAGATATTTCAATGGAAATGAATGCATTCGAAGAACGGTTGGAATTTAATCCTGCACGCTTACAATTAGTTGAGAATAGGCTGAGTGAACTTTTTACCTTGCAAAAGAAATATAAACTTAATTCAGTTCCCGAATTGATCGATTTGCGTAAAAATTTTGCAGCTCAATTACAGCGGATTGACTCTTTCGATGAAGAAATTGCTACATTAAAAAATAAAATTGAAGGAATTTTTGTACAATTACAAAGTGATGCACAACTTTTGACTGAAAGTAGAAAGAAGGCTTGTTTGCCTATTGAAACGCATTTGGTTGAACAACTTACACAATTGGGAATGCCCAATATCCAATTTCAGGTAGCAATTTCGGGATTGAATGATTTTACTGAGAATGGTAACGACGAAGTCCAATTTCTTTTTTCAGCCAATAAAAATCGTCCGGTTCAACCCGTTACACAAATAGCTTCTGGCGGAGAAATATCTCGTCTTATGCTGTCAGTTAAATCGTTTGTGGCACACAAAGCCGATTTACCAACCATTATTTTTGACGAAATTGATACAGGGGTATCAGGAGAAATTGCTCACAAAATGGGTGAGATTATGAAAAGTATGAGTACCGATATGCAAGTGATTACAATTACCCATCTGCCTCAAATTGCAGCCAAAGGTGCTCAGCATTATCGTGTTTTCAAAGACGAAAGTGGGGCACAAACCCAAACCCATATACAACATTTAAATTCACAAGAACGCATAACCGAACTGGCTCAAATGCTAAGTGGCAAAATTGTTACTGAAGCTGCATTGCGTAATGCACAGGAATTGCTGGAAAATAGGTAATCGTAAATATTAATAACATTCCAGTATAACTTCTTAATACGATATTTTTAATTCAACTGGTATGATAAAGTTATATTTTTTTGTAAATCTGAAGTTAGAAACTGGTTTTATCAACACGATAATTGTTAATAATATCACTAACGTTTAGTTAATTTTTTTATTGTCTTTATAATATAGAATTGTGAAAATAAATTCAATTACTCAAAATATTTATCGGTCAATAATTTCACTGGGGTCGATATCCTTTCAATCAAACTGCGGTTTACGGTAATAATTTCAGCAGTACCGGTTAACTCTCCGGTAAATTTTAATTTTTTATTAATGGTTGAGTGCAACCCTTTTGGGAAAATAATTTCTACGTCATAATAATCGTTATTGGTAACAAGCGATATATTTCTGATTTTGGCTTGTAAAAGTCCATATTCAAGATAAGGATAACCTGTCACTTTTATATTCACCTGTTGACCTGTATTGATCTTGCCTGAACCCGATGCCGGAACTTTTATTTTCCCAATAAGTTGTCCGGGCTGGTGCGATACTATGGCAAATACTTTGTCGCCAAGGTTTACATTTTGATTCCGTTTCCAGAAACTGTTGAACGTTATTACTCCCGACTGCGAAGCTCTCAGCAAATAAATTTGTTGCCAGTTTTCAATGCCGGCTATTAATTCACGATATGATGATTTGAGGTCGGAAAACAACTGATGTTTTTCCTGTAAATACTGTATGGATAATTTATTTACCGACTCCTTCATTTGTGCAAACTCTATATTTTGAAGCGAAATGGATGTTTCGAGTTGCTGAAGATCCTGTTGTTTGTTCAGATATGTTTGCTCTGCCAATTCCATATCTGACTCAGAAATTATTTTCTTATTGAATAATAGTTTATCCCTTTCGTATGATGATTTTGAAATAACCAATTCCCTTTTCTTCATTTCCAATTGTTTCTGAAGGTTGTACGAATATACTCTTCTATTGGTAATTTGTTTCAACAAAGAACTTTTCTCCTGAATCGTAAGATTAAGATGTACAAAATTATCGTAGTTCATAGCTGCTTTTGAAAAAGATGAAAAACCTGACTGTAATTCACCCAATTCGAATGATTTTGTAAGTAGTTCTGACGGAATAAAAAATGCTGAATCGTTTACCACGACTGAACTAAGTAATTGTTGAATAGATTGAACATCAACTGTTGAAGCTGAATTTTCGATTACTGCTAAGATATCACCCTGTTTTACTTCCTGTTTATCGTGACATACTAATTCTTTAATTTTACCTGTCGATTTGGCAATTATCCAAACAGGAGGATTCTCGGTTGTAATTATCACGTCACCTTGTACTATGTCAGGATAGCGAAAAAAGAAACTACCAATGAATAACACAAGTATCACTCCGCAGATAATGGAGATGCCATATTTTATAAGACCATGAGGTGGGCGGGATAGTATTTCCTGTACTTCCTCGCTACGTAATTCGATGACAGTTCCACCAACATCCCTGGTAGGTAAAGCCCCACCAACCTCCACGAAGGGGAGGCTTAAATTAGTTTCATCTTTATTCTTTTCTATTTCCATTTTCAAATATCTTTCTTAAAGTTCCCTTTCGGTTTATCTCTATTTATCCCCCGCTGCCGTGGGTCTGTGACCCGTGCCAATACAGAAAAAGTAAAGAAACTTTCTTTTTGAATAGCACAGGTCACAGACCTGCGCTAGCGGGGGATCTATAGTTCCAACTGATTCTTAACCAACCTATAATACGCACCCTGTTTTCTTGTCAGTTCCTGATGGGTACCAATTTCAGCAATTTCACCTTTTTCGATAACAACAATCTGGTCGGCATTTTTAACAGTACTCAGTCTATGAGCAATTACTACCGAAGTCCGTCCTTTAAAAAAGGTTTGAAGATTGTCCATAATAACATGTTCATTATTGCTGTCCAAAGCATTGGTAGCTTCGTCTAAAAACACAAAAGAAGGGTTTTTGTAAACTGCTCGTGCTATCAATATACGTTGTTTTTGACCCTGACTCAACCCATGTCCTTCGCCGCCAATTTTTGTGTTATAGCCCAACGGTAAGGACTCGATGAACTCACGGATATTAGCCGTTATTACTGCATTCATTAACTGCTCTTTATCTATATACTCCACACCGGGTGCAATGTTTTTTGCAATACTATCCGAAAAGATAAACCCATCCTGCATTACCACACCGCATTGCTTACGCCATTCGCGAATGCTGAAATTTTTCAGGTTATTTTCGCCTAACATAATATCGCCTTTTTGCAAAGGGTAAAACCCAAGCAGCAGTTTTATCAGGGTGGTTTTTCCGCTACCACTGGTACCAACTATGGCAGTTTGTTTTCCAACAGGTATAGTCAAATTAATACCTCGTATCACTGGTTCGCCTACTGAGGTGGCATCATATCCGAAAGTAGCATTCAGAAGAATAAGGTCTTTATTGGAAGGTATTTCTCGTATTCGTTGTTCGTCTTTTACTTCCTCATCCTCTTTGTCGTGTACATCACTTAACCGCTCCAAACTAAGTCTGGCATCCTGTGTTTCGCGCGTAAATGAAATAAGCTGATCCACCGGACTATTCAATTGCCCGATAATATATTGTACCGCCATCATCATACCCAGTGTCATTTGTCCATCAATTACCAACTTAGCCACCAGTGCCGTGATAACGATATTTTTTGTTTGATTTATCAATATAGCTCCTGAGTCCTGATACTGTGCCAAAGCTAAACCATTTATTTGTAGGCGAAACAGTTTAGCTTGTATGCGTTCCCATTCCCAGCGTTTTTGTTGCTCACAGCCATTGAGTTTAATTTCTTGCATGCCTGTTACCAACTGAATCACATTGCTTTGATTGGCTGAATTTTGTGCAAAACTTTTATGATCCAATACGGCACGGCGTTTCATAAACAGCCATACCCACCCAAAATACAAAACACTTCCTACAAAAAATATAGCGAAGATGGTGAAACTGTACATAAACAATACAATACTGAAAATAAAAATATTAAATACCGAAAACAAAATACTCAAACTGGAATTAGTCAAGTAATTTTGAATGCGGGTGTGGTCGTTGATGCGTTGGAGAATATCTCCCACCATTTTGGTGTCGAAATAGCCCATGTGCAAACGCATCATTTTAATCAGAAAATCGGATATAAGTGCAATATTAATGCGTGTACCCAGATGCAACAATATCCAACCCCTTATAAAACCTACGGCTGAACTACTAAAGGTTAATACTAACTGAGCTATCAACACCAAATATAAATAACCGATATTCTGGGCAGATATACCAAAATCGACAATAGATTGTGTTAGAAAGGGTAAAATCAACTGCAACAAACTACCAAAAAGCAATCCCAGAAAAAGTTGAACAACCAAATTTTTATAGGGACGCAGGTAAGAAAATAAAAATGAAAAACCTTTTCGGTTTATTTTTTCATCTTCCATCTTGTAAAAATCAGGAGTTGGCTCAAATAGTAAAGCCACACCCACATCTTTGCCTTGGTCTTTGGTACTTAACCAGCATCGGCAAAATTCTTCGCGTGTATATTTCAGCTTTTCGGCTGCAGGGTCAGCCAAATATATTAATTCTTTTCCTTTTTTCTCAGTTATTTTATAAACAACAATGAAATGCACCTGATTCCAATGAACAATGCAAGGTAAAGGTGCGGTTTTTAATTCTTCAAAATTCACTTTTACACCTGTTGTTCTGAAACCAATATTCTCTGCCGCTTCGCTAATGCCCAACATGGAAGTTCCTTCACGGGTTATCAGTGACTTTTCACGTAAGTTCTCCAATGAATACATTCGACCATAGTGTGCAGCCACCATGCGTAAGCAGGTGGGACCACAATCCATAGCATCGTGCTGGGTGTAATGGGGAAACTTCATTTAATCTTTTTGAGTATTTTGGTTGGAGTAAAATAATAGGTTTCAGGTATTGGATTTAATATAATTGGCTTTTTGCAATCTACTTTCAGTTTTATAAGATGGTAAAACATCACTTCGTACATATTTTTGTATGATAATTGCCCTTTATCAAAACATATTCTACCCGGTGTTCCTTCAATAATCATAAAATCAAAAAATGCCTTCAATTTACCTTCTGCCTCTTCTTTTTTTACTACGTATGTCATGCTTTGTATGTTATCGGTGTAATTTAAAATTGAATCACCATTCGTCAACCGTGCAAACAGAAAACTACATTCGTCGAAACAGAAATGAGTGGCACTACTAAAAACCTCACGGTAATCGCGGCTTTGCATAAATAGGGTGTTTATGTACTGATTGTTGCGAAACAAACAAAACGAGCCCGTAATATAATCGTGACGACTGCTTATTACATCGTATTCACTAAGCATCTCGTCGGTTATAAAAGCACGAATATTTCCATATACTATGTCAATATCCTCAATTCCCCAAAAATCGAAACCGGCAATAATTTCGGGGAACAGAAAACCGTAAGCCGGTTTAAAATCACATAGTTTGTAAGGATAATCAATATTCACTTCAAACCCTAACTTTTCGGAAGCAATGGTTTTTATCTCGTCCAATGTTTTGTAAATAATTTTTACATTCTCGGGTTTATGGGGTATCGGTTCAGTATTATCGGTAATGATAATAAAATCGATGGACGGGTTATACCCGCATGAATGAATAAAATAAGGAAAATACCAAGGGTAAGGACCGTACCAACAGGTAAAAAGGGCAATAGATCGATGTTTCATATTATTTTATATTTTTAGAAATATAGTTTAATGGCATTTGTTTAAAAATACTTGTTCTTCTTCAATAAGTAAAATACCTTAAATTACCTTTTGTTTTTCAATATATTAGAAAGGACTTTGCATCTAAACTCAATATTGTTTGGAAACTTAAAACATACTATAAACTTTTATTTAAGAGTTCCTCTAATTCTTCCATCGAAATATTCTTATACATTATTTTTCCTGAACTATCTATCAAAAAATTAGTTGGGAAAACAAAAATAGATAAACTATGAGCATCTTTCCCATTTATATCCCAATATTGCTGCCAAATAAGTTTTTCGTTGATAATAATATTTTCCCATTCCTTTTTGTCTGTGTCTTTGTCTATAGATATACCAACTATTTCAAATCCTTTATTACTGTATTTTTTGTATAAATTCTTCAAACTATTGAATTGGGCTCGGCATGGTCCACATTTGCTATACCAAAAATCTACCAATGTAAATTTACTTTTATAAAAAATATCTGAATTAAATCTTTCATTGATAGTATTGACACATTGTATTGTAGGAAATTGTTTCCCAACAGAAAGTTGTTTCCCGTTTTTTAGTTTTTTGTTTAATGCCTTACCTGCATATCCATTTTTTAGTTTCTCAGTAAAGATGTTGTAGATAGTATCAAATATTGGTTCATAACCCCAACTCATTAAATAAATAGTTCTCCAAAATGCGATATTTGAGTTCGGACGTTTTTTAACATATGTCAATAGTGAACTATTTTCAAAATTACATAAATCATCGTACTCTTTAGTTTGATTTATTTTTATTTCTTCAGGCATTTTGTTATTATAAATTATTCTCAAACTGTCATCTTTTTGATAATAAAAACGCCATTTATTATGGATTTGCTCAAAAAAGGAAGTGTAATTAGGATATTCATTTATCATTATCATGTTTTTAACATCAGGTATTTTTCGTGTTGAATCTATATTTATAGAAATAGTTTGTAATCCTTTTTGAATAATAAAATTTGATGACATATAACGATCATCGTAGAGGATATTCACACCTTGCGGTTCAGGTATATATCCTGAGAAAGTAAATTTATTATTCTTTACTTTTGCTTTTAACTCTTTTGCTTTATTTGGTATATATTCAGTGAAAAAATTGAGATAGACTGTTCCCGTATCCGCATTTATTGTTCCCTCTATTTTAAAGTAAAATTGGTTATATTTTTTTCCAAAAGAATTGTTTATAATTAAAAATGAAATTATAAACAATACACCCCACTTTTTCATGTTTCAAGTATTTAAATGTTCGTTTAATTAAAAGTTATTTTTTAAGAAAAAGAGGGGGTAATTATATATATTCAAACTACCCCCTAGTTTCTTAATTATTACCTACGCGTTACACATTTAGCTGTATTCCAAGAACCTTCACATATGTCCCAAGAAGAACAACAAGGTAGTTGATCCGCTCCACAACTGTAATTTGAACATGTACCACTTCCCCCAGCCATAATGTTTCTCATTTCTTTTCTACTCATTTTGCCTATCATGTTTTCAAGGCTCATTTTTACTGTTTTCATATTTATTTCATTTTTAATTTAGGGAATATACTGTTGCAAATATATACCGTTTGTGTTAATTGGTTTACATCCAATGGCAACTATATCCTCCGTGCACTGAACATATCATTGAATGTGTGTGGTGTTATTCCATTAAAAAATATCCCAAATTGTCAATATTATAAACATTGTGTTTTGAAAAATTTGTTATTTCCATTGTAAGATGCTATGGAATTTTTTCAAATCTTCAGGTATGTTAAAATTAAAATAATCTATAATTTTTCCATCTGTATTTACTAAAATTCCACATGGAATACCAGTGACAATTTTTCTGCGTAAAAAACTATCATTATTATTTTTTATTAGCCAAAGAGAACGCCACATAATATGTTTTTTTTCAATTTCTTTTCGAAAATCAACAATGCCTTTTTTATCATCAACAGTAACATACGTAATGACCAACCTATCATTATATTGTTTGCTTATTTCTTTGAGAACAGGTATAACTTTTTGACACCCAAAGCACCATGAAGCAGTTAATTCTATTAAATTATATTTTGTGAAATCCTGAATAAGAGGTTCTTGATTGTTCTCATTATTTACATGTGGGAGTTTTATGTTCTCAAAAACAGGGTTAAAGTTTATGTATTCAGATATTCGTTTTCCGTGGTCAGAATTTTTGAGTGATGGAGAAAACAAATCAAATAATTTTTTATGAGTATCGGGTGTTGTACCTAAAGAAAAAAGTTTACATTTGTC
>JACDZH010000089.1 GCA_013426815.1 Paludibacter sp. | reverse complement strand
CTCCTATGATACAACTTTTTGACACACTTTCTTATCCCGAACTCAGGTTAATAAATGAAAATATAATATTATGATAAAATTCGCAGTAATTGGACAAGGACATATTGGTAAACGCCATGCAGAAATGATTCGGTTAAATCCTGAATCGGAACTGGTGGCTGTGTGTGATGTGTTACCAAAAGAGAAAATAAATTTGACAGATATCACTGAAGCTTACTTTACAAGTTTTGATGAATTATTAGCTGCCAATCTAGATATTGATGTTATAAATATCTGCACTCCAAATGGTTATCATGCCGAATATGCTATCAAATCTTTACAGGCTAAAAAGCATGTCGTACTCGAAAAACCAATAGCATTAACCAAAAACGATGCAGAAAAAATACTATTTAAATCACTCGAAATGTCGCATCATGTTTTCAGTGTGATGCAAAACCGTTATTCTCCACCATCTGTTTGGTTGAAAGAATTAATTGATAATAAAACACTTGGCGATATTTTTATGATCAAGTTGGATTGTTTCTGGAACCGCGATGATCGTTATTACAAAAAAGGAAACTGGCATGGTGATGCTAAACTTGACGGTGGTACACTGTTTACCCAATTTTCTCATTTTATTGATATTATGTATTGGCTTTTTGGTGATGTTCAGAATATTCGTGGAAATTTTGCCGATTTTAGCCACAAAGATTTAACTGATTTTGAAGATAGCGGCGTTGTAACTTTCGATTTTATCAATGGCGGAATTGGAAGTTTGAACTATTCTACTTCTGTGTGGGATACAAATTTGGAAAGCAGTATTACAATAATTGGTTCAGAAGGAACAGTGAAAGTAGCCGGACAATATATGAATGAGGTAACGTATTGCCATATAAAAGATTATGTTATGCCGGAACTGGCTGCTTCAAATCCACCCAACGATTACGGATTGTACAAAGGATCTGCTCAGAACCATCATTATGTGATTCAAAACGTGGTTGAAAAGTTGAACGACAAAGGAACAATAACAACCAATGTGCTCGAAAGTTTAAAGGTAGTTGATATTATCGAACGAATTTATGCTGTACGCGACACGCAGTGGAAGAAATAAGAATAATCAGAACGCAAAAAAAAAGAATAAAATCAGTATATTCAATTTTTTATTTTTAAACGAAAATACTTATAATTAATATGTTACAACGAATTCAAACTTTATACTTACTTGCCATTGTGATACTTTCGGGCATTACATTTTATTTACCTGTAGCCGATTTGGTTAATCAGGCAAGTGTATTGCATTATATAGTCGATTTTAAAGGTATTTATCAGGTACAGACTAACGGAAATATATTTGATTCAGGTACCTGGGGATTGACCGTTATATCAGCCGTAATTCCGGTATTCGCATTATATACCATCTTCTCTTACAAAAACAGAATTAAACAAATCCGGTTTTCGGTATTGAACATGTTTTTTTTGTTGGGATACTACGTTTTGCTTTTTATTTATATCTGGTTTGCTACTCAACGATTAAATGCAGAATGGCACTTGCGTTTTGTAACAGCATTTCCACTTATCAATCTTATTCTTAATTATTTAGCAATAGGAGCTATAGGAAAAGATGAAAAGCTGGTGAAGTCAATGGATCGCATACGCTGATTTTTTACTTTTCTAGTCTTTTCATAGCTTCAATTGTTGCTTCTCTGCTACCAAAAGCGGAGAAGCGCACATATCCTTCGCCACTTGCACCAAATCCGGCACCCGGAGTTGTAACGATATTCTTTTCTTTTAATAAATAATCGAAATATTCCCAACTGCCCATTCCTTCGGGAGCTTTTGCCCAAATGTAAGGCGCATTTACACCTCCAAAAATAGTATAACCTGCTTTTGATAAACCTTCGCGAATGATGCGGGCATTTTCGGTATAAAAATCGATTAATGACCTTACCTGTTTTTTGCCTTCGGGACTGAAAGTGGCTTCAGCAGCACGTTGCACCACATAGGAAGTTCCGTTAAACTTGGTACACTGACGGCGATTCCAAAGTTTATTCAACGAAACAGGTTCACCATTTTCGGAATTTCCCATCAATTGTTTGGGCACAACTGTGTAACCGCAACGTGTTCCGGTAAAACCCGCTGTTTTCGAAAAACTTCGAAATTCAATGGCCACATCTTTTGCACCTTCAATTTCGTAAATGCTGTGTGGCACATTTTTCTCAGTGATAAATGCTTCATAAGCTGCGTCAAACAGAATAATTACATTGTTTTCTCTGGCATAATTTACCCAAAGAGTCAATTGCTCTTTGGTCAATGTAGTCCCGGTCGGATTGTTTGGGTAACATAAATAAACCAAATCAACTTTTTCGGTTGGAAGTGCCGGTACAAAATTATTTTCTGCAATGCATGATAAATAGACCAGATTGGTCCATTCACCGCTTGCTGTAGGTTCGCCGGCACGACCGCCCATGGCATTGGTATCCACATAAACGGGATAACTGGGATCGGTAATGGCTACACGGTTGTTTTTATCAAAAATATCACCAATATTTCCGGTATCACTTTTTGCACCATCACTCACAAATACTTCGTCAATCTCAATTTGAATGCCTTTTGAAGTAAAATCATTTTCAACAATTGCTTCTCGCAAAAAAGCATAACCTTGTTCGGGTCCATAACCCCTGAATGTACTCGCATTGCGTTGTTCATCAGCAGCTTTAATCATTGCATCTACAGCAGCATCGGGTAGAGGAAGACTGACATCACCAATTCCCATTCGGATAACCGATGCAGTTGGATTTTCTTCTTTGTGCAGCGTCACACGTTTTGCTATTTCCGAAAACAAATAAGTAGCAGGTATTTTTATAAAATTCTCATTAATTTTTGCCATAGTTTTTTTATAAGCTCCATCAAATCCCTCAGTAAGGACCTTTTTTAGCTAAAGTATTAGGATTAATAATAGTTTTTAATTTATATAATTTTCAGTCTGTGTTTCTCAAGTCCCCCGCAGTTTATCCCGATGTATCGGGAGGGGATTTAGGGGGCTTTTAATTAGATTTCTCCTTCAAAAACAGTTGTTGCTCCTCCATTCAGATAAACGTGATTATCAAATGCATTCCATTCAATAACCAATTCACCCCCAAGCAATTCTATTGTATTTTTTCTGGACGAATGCCCATTTAAAACCGCTGCCACCGAGGCTGCACATGCACCTGTACCACAAGCCAAAGTTTCACCCGAACCACGCTCCCAAACACGCATTTTCATTCTTTCAGTCGAAATAATCTCAATAAATTCCACATTTGTCCTACGTGGAAAAATGTTTGCATTTTCGATGATTGAACCAATTTTTGGTAAGTTCAATTCGTGTATGTTTTTTGTAAAAATAATGGTATGCGGATTACCCATCGATACACAGGTAATATGATATTTGGTTGATTCATCGAATGTTATTGATTCATTAATAATTTCATGTTGTTGCAATGTGGTCGGAATTCTACTGGCTTCAAGGATTGGTTCTCCCATATCCACTGTTACGCTTTCCACCTGTTTATCGTCGTTCAAAAATAATTTGAGTTTTTTAATTCCGGCAAGAGTTTCTAAAGTCAGTTCTGTTTTATTTGCTAATCCTTTGTCGTACACATATTTACCAATGCAGCGTGAAGCATTACCGCACATTTCCGATTCAGAACCATCTGCATTAAACATTCGCATTCTAAAGTCGCAATAAGTGGAAGGTAAGATAAGTACCAATCCATCCGAACCGATTCCTTTGTGCCGATCGCTGTATTTTATGGCAAAATCTGAAGGATTTTCAATTTCTTCATCGAAATTATTGACGTAAATATAATCGTTTCCGATGCCATGCATTTTGGTGAATTTCATATTATGTTGTTGTTTATGAATACTTTTTCTGAAGTTTATATGATGCAAAATTAATCATTCGTAGAAAAATATTTCGAATGATTTTTAATCGTTTCTAAAAAAATAATATTATTTATATTATAAAACTTAATTGAACATTTTTATTATGAATTTAGCGAAATATAATATGAAATATATTAATTTGATATTTCTAATGTAAGTAAAATGTATTTGCTTTCAATAAAAAAATATATAAGTTAGTTGTATTTTTATATGAGAAGCGGATAATTAAACAATTTCATAATTTGAATTTGAATATGAAGAAAATAAATAAAACAATTGATTACAATATGTCTTTATAAAAAGTCATATCTAATTGATTAATTAATATGGTTTTACATTGCATAATTTAAATGATAGTGACTTTGCTCAAAATAAAAAGTAAATGCAAAGCCGCTAAGTTTTAAATACCTGATATTCACAACCAAGAGAAAGAACGCTAAGACAAAAACTTTCAGTTTTCCGACGGTTATCGGAATTGCGGCTTTGCAACTTAGCGGCTTAGCGTTCAAAAAAAACATTTTTTATTACGAACTATTGTTAATAGAAAATAAGTCGAAATTTCGATATTGAAATTGAAAATTTCTTTTGCTAAATTGGATGTAAAAAAAAAAAGTTGTATTTTTACATCCGAAATCAAAACTAAAAAACATGATATATAAATTCACAATATTATCCGATGAAGTAGATAATTTTGTACGCATAATCACTATTGACTCCGAAGCAAAATTCTTCGATTTACATAATGCAATTCTCGATTCGGTGAATTACGCGAAAAATCAAATGACTTCATTTTTTATCTGTGATGAAAGCTGGGAAAAGGGTCAGGAAGTTACACTGGCCGAAATGGAATCGAGCTCTGAATACGACAATCTGGTAATGGAAGATACCGTATTGGAAGACCTTTTGGTAGACGAAAATCAAAAAATGCTATATGTGTTTGATATGTTGGGTGATAGGGTATTTTTTATGGAATTAACAGAAATAATTCCGCTGAGAAACCTTAAAAAACCGGTTTGTATTTCTTCCGAAGGTGATGCTCCTCAACAAATTGTGGAAGATGAAAGCCAGGTAGTAAGACCAAAAGTGAGCCTGGACGAAAATTTCTATGGCGATGAGGAATTTGAATTGGATGAATTGGACGAAGAAGGTTTTGGCGAAATGAATTTTGATGATAATAGTCTTTTTACCGAAGATCCTAAATTCTGATAATTGATAAAATATATTGAAAGACAGAAATATACTGACATTATTTTCTGTCTTTTTTTATTTGAAAACAAATGATTTTAAAACCGACATTGCTCGTTGTTCTTGGTCCGACAGGTGTCGGGAAAACCAATATCAGCCTCGATTTAGCCGAGCATCTGTGTTGCCCGATCGTTTCGTCTGATTCCCGACAATTTTATCGTGAACTGAAAATTGGCACTGCAGCTCCAACTGAGGAACAATTAAATAGGGTTAAGCATTATTTTATTGGTTCACATTCAATTTTCGACGAGTACAATGCCGGTCAATATGAGCTGGATGCTATTCAATTACTGGATGAATTGTTCAAAAAAATGGATGTAATGATGTTGGTTGGTGGTTCTATGATGTATATCGATGCGGTTTGTAACGGAATGGACGATATTCCAACTGTTGATGAAGTGACACGGGCTTTTTGGCAAAAACAATATGCCGATCATGGACTTGAATTTATTCAAAACGAACTCAAACGGCTCGACCCAAAGCACTACGAAGAAGTTGCGCTTCAAAATCCAAAACGCATCATTCATGCCCTGGAGATTTGCATTATGACAGGAAAGCCTTATTCCGATTTACGCACCGGCAAACGGAAAAAGCGCAATTTTAATATTCTGAAAATTGGTTTGAACCGGGCGCGACCCGAACTTTTTGAGCGTATCAATTCACGGGTTGATGAAATGATGGCTGAAGGTTTGTTACACGAAGCTGAACAATTTTATCCATCGAAGCATCTAAATACCCTGAATACAGTTGGATACAAGGAACTTTATGAATATTTGGATGGCAAATGGACTCTGGACTTTGCTGTAAATATGATAAAACAGGATTCGCGCCGGTATGCTAAACGCCAATTAACATGGTTCAAAAGGGACAAAGAAATCAATTGGTTTGAACCCGATGAAAAAGCGAATATCGTGAAATTTATTACAGATAAAATCACTCCAAATCATCTTTAAAATGCCTATTAAAGAAAATACATCATTACTTCATTACAATACATTTGGCATTGATGTCAATTCCAAATATTATGTCGAATATGATTCGGTAGAAGAATTACGGGCAGTTTTACAATTTGAAATCGTGAAATCAAATCAAATTCTTCATATTGGTGGTGGAAGTAATCTGCTGTTTCTGAATAACTTCGAAGGTGTGATTTTACATTCTACCATCAGATTTATCAAAAAAATAAGCGAAAATGTCGATTCGGTTTTTTTGGAAGTTGGTGCCGGTATTGTTTGGGATGATTTTGTGGCATATTGCGTCGAAAAGGATTGGGTAGGAGTGGAGAACCTTTCGCTCATTCCTGGCGAAACAGGAGCTGCTGCTGTGCAAAATATCGGTGCTTATGGTGTGGAAGGGCAGGATGTGATTACTGAGGTGAAAACTGTAGAACTTGCAACGAATTCAATTCGTGTGTTTTCGAACAGTGAATGCCGTTACGGTTATCGCGAAAGTATTTTTAAAAACGAATTTAAAGGCAAATATATCATTACTTCAGTTATTTTTAAACTGTCGAAAAATCAGGTTTATAAACTGAATTATCAGCATCTGGAAGATGAAATATTGAAAACAGGAGAAGTAAATTTACACAATATTCGTCAAACTATTATTGCAATCCGACAGCATAAATTACCTGATCCTAAAGTTATTGGCAATGCCGGAAGTTTCTTTATGAATCCAGTGATTTCAAAAAAATATTTCGACGAATTACAGGAAAAATATCCCGATATTCCCCATTATTTTGTGTCGGCAACCGACGAAAAAGTACCTGCCGGATGGCTGATTGATCAATGTGGCTGGAAAGGAAAACAGATTGGAAATGCCGGAGTTCACGATAAACAGGCTTTGGTACTGGTAAATAAAGGTGGAGCTACGGGTGCCGAAATTGTGTTTTTGGCAGAACAAATTCAAAAATCGGTGAAAGAAAAATTTGGAATTGAACTCCAACCCGAAGTCAATTATATTTAATTTTTTGGTTCTACTACCTTTTGTGTGGGTTGATGGTTAATTTAAAAAATCAAGCACATAGTTACACATATTTTTTCACAATAGAATCACATAGTTTCTTCTCAAAATTTAAAGTATCACATAGTATAATAACTTCGTTATTATTTTATATATCAAATTGTTAAGTATCTATTTTATATATTTTCAAAGAAAATAGATAAAACTATGTGGACATTTATTTTCTTAATTTTTATGACTATGTGGAACTATGTGTGTTAATTGTTAATTATCGTAATACCCACACTAATTCTAGTAATACCAATTTTTTTATCAACTTTCAACTGTATTAATGTATATTCAGTTGGTTGAGTTTTTGTTGGTAATTCTTTGCATTTAGGCTGTGTTCTTCCCAAGTAACCGCAAATTTATGTTCGCCATTTAAGGTCTCCGAAGCACACATGTAAATGTAATTATGATGTGCATAATTTAATACTGCATCTATTCCTTTTTTAGATGCTACGCGTATTGGACCCGGAGGTAAACCATGATTACGATAGGTGTTATACGGAGATATAAACAGAATCTGCTTCAATGTGAGGCGCTTAAGACCAAAATCTCCTACTGCAAACTTGAGCGTAGGGTCTGCTTGTAATGGCATATCTGTTTTAAGTCTATTAATATAAAGTCCGGCTACTTTCGGACGATCAGTTTTATTGTTGGTTTCCTCTTCAACGATAGACGCCAGTGTGCTCACTTCAACCAGTGTCATTGGAATTGCTGCAGCTTTAGCCTTGCGTTCTTCTGTCCAAAAATTAGTATATTCATTGTTCATTCGTTCAAAAAGTTCAGTTGCATTTATATTCCAGAAAACTTCATAAGTATTAGGAATAAATAAAGTAATAGCCGTATTGGGGTTTAAACCGTAATGGGAAAGAAATGCTGTATCATTCATTAATGTCAGAATAGATACTGAATCTGCCATTAATTGTGATCCAAGTCTTGCTGCCAGTTGTTCTTTGGTTCGGATATTATTAAAGGTCAATTGTACAGGAGTTTGCCTGCCACTTCGCAGGATACGTACCAATTGGAAGTTATTCATTCCCGATTTCAGTTCATACCGTCCCGAACGAATATTAGCTCCATACTGAAGCAAACTCGCAACCTGTCGAAAAGCCATGATATTTCCCACTTTTACCTGTTTATTCAGAATCGTTACCACATCTTCAAAATTGCTGCTGTCGGGGATACACAGGTAATTTTTTTTGTCTCTTTCCGGAAAAAAATTGGGAGCAAACAAAATATATATGAAATATAAAAATATTGCAACAACTAGATAAACAGCCCAAAAAAAGGACTTTTTCAATGTTTTTGATTTTTTAATTTTGACGGTTTTTTTAGTCATTTCGGTTTAATTTTTTCGGGGCTTTTTATTCCGACTGCAAAAATAAGCAATTGTTTTACATAAAAAAATCAAATGCGAAAAGCAATTTAATTTTTTCATCAATTTTTAGCCTAAGATACAGTCTGTCTTTTCGTTAAAAAGTAAATGGTCAATGAATAATAGTAAATTAAGTAAATGGTTTGGAAAATTGAAAAGTCTTTTCTATCTTTGTACCCGCAAAAACAAAATGAAAGGAAGTTTGGGTGAGTGGCTGAAACCACCAGTTTGCTAAACTGACGTACGGGCAACCGTACCACGAGTTCGAATCTCGTAGCTTCCGCTTTTAAAAACCGTTAATAGCGAACAGATATTGACGGTTTTTTGTATGTAGTTCATAGTATTAAGTTTGAATGTTGAAAGTTCTTTAATTGCCGAGTTAATATGAAACATTAATGATTTATTAGGGTGATGTCGGAGACTGCTAATATTAAAAAGTCATTATTAAATTTGAGGTTTAGACTAACAGAAATATGATATAAGGTTCATTTGAAGAATAACCTAGCAATGGATTGAGTACGCCCAAAATTCATTCCTAACTAAAAGAGAGTAAATCAGTCAAAATGCAGAAAAAGTATAAATTAACAATCCGAAAGGTAGCAAACGCAAATTCGGTATCCCTATGGTCATGGAATTGATTATTTAACAAGCGATTGCACAAGTTTTAATTACATTTTATTATCGAAAGTTTTTTGCCCACAGTTACTGTTTTCGTCCAAATTGGAGTGCTTATAAAGCACTAATTAAAGGTAGCGAATGTAAAGTAGGGAGGGAGAATAGTGTTAGATATGGATTAGAAAATATTCTTCGATGCGGATAATCATAACCACTTAATGAATCAACTTTAAGTCACTATTGTTGATAAAAAATTATTAGGATTGTTATGAAAATACTTGCAATGTGGCATAATAGATGATGGTGTTGTATGTCAACGCACCAAATGTACTTCACATGGATGCCCACTCTTGCCATTGTTAAAAGAATATTAGAATAATTGATAGAAAAGGTGGAGCTCATGGGGCACAAATTTCTTCAATATGCATATAATTGCAATGTCTACAAATACAGCCATACGGCAAGAGAGAGGATGATTATGTAAACTGACATAAAGAACAATTTAAACTGTTTTTTTCACCACAAGATTAATTTCGTTGTTTAATTTACTAACAATTTCATTTAATTCAAAATGTCAAAGAGCTACTAAAATTATTTTGAATGTTAATTAATGATTTAAATTTATTCTACAGTAGAAATTGAATATTTTAATTGAAAAGTAAAAATGAATCAGACACGAAAATGAAAGATCACCACCATTGACAAATCAATCTACCTCTTGTTTAATTTTATCTTAGCCTTTCTATTGCTTGCTAATTTTGATTTTCGTATCTTTGCAAGTTCTAAAAAAAATTAATTTTGACAACCAAAAACAACATACACCTATCCGAAACAAATGATTATGTAGAAGTTATAGGGGCAAGAGTTCATAATTTAAAAAACATAGATGTCACAATTCCACGCGATGCTCTGACTGTTATTACCGGTTTGAGTGGTAGTGGAAAATCTTCATTGGCTTTCGATACCATTTTTGCCGAAGGACAACGGCGTTATCTTGAGACATTTTCGGCTTACGCCCGAAGCTTTTTGGGTAACATGGAACGCCCCGATGTGGACAAAATTACTGGCTTAAGTCCAGTAATTTCGATTGAACAAAAAACCACTAACAAAAATCCACGTTCTACTGTTGGAACCACCACCGAAATTTACGATTTTCTGCGTTTACTCTTTGCACGTGCAGGTCATGCATATTCGTATGTTACGGGCGAAATGATGGTAAAATATTCAGAAGATCAGATTGTAAATCTCATTATTCACGAATACGAAGGAAAAAAAATATTCTTGTTAGCACCTTTGGTTCGAGGTCGTAAAGGGCATTACAAAGAACTTTTCGAGCAAATTCGCAAAAAAGGCTATTTGCACGTTCGCATCGATGGCGAAATTCGTGAAACTACACATGGTTTGAAACTCGATAGGTATAAAAATCACGATATCGAGGTAGTGATTGATCGCTTAGAAATTAGCGAAAAAGACCGTAAACGATTGAAGGAATCGATGCAAAAAGCCATGCAACAAGGCAATGGTATTGTCATGTTATTGGAAAAAGATACAGAAAAAACACGTTATTTAAGTAAAATGTTGATGTGTCCTACCAGTGGTATTTCGTATGACGAACCTGCTCCTCATAATTTTTCGTTCAATTCGCCGCATGGAGCTTGTCCACGTTGCAAGGGACTGGGATTTGTGAATGAAATTGACATGGACAAAATTGTTCCTGATAAAAAAATCAGCATTTACAACGGCGGTATATCACCACTTGGAAAGCATAAAAGCAGTACCATTTTCTGGCAAATAGAAGCCATACTCGAAAAATACGAATGCACTCTTAAATCGCCGATTGACGATATTCCCGACGAAGCGATAGATGAAATAATGAACGGTACCGACGAACGCTTACACATTAAGAATCAATCGTTGGGTACAAATTATTTTTTGAATTACGATGGTATTCTGAAGTACATTGAAATGCAAGCCGATACGGGTGCTTCGGCAACAGAACAGAAGTGGGCAAATCAGTTTTCAAAGTCGATAAAATGCCCGGAATGTAACGGAGCAAAACTGCGTAAAGAATCATTGCACTTCCGACTGCACGATAAAAATATTGCAGATTTATCGGCTATGGATATTTCCGAATTATCAAAATGGTTGGAAGATGTAGAAACATTTTTATCCGAAAAGCAAAAAACCATTGCGGTAGAAATACTAAAGGAAATTCGCTCTCGTTTGCAATTTTTGTTGGATGTTGGGCTAACCTATCTGGCACTTAACCGGAGTTCTTCGTCTCTTTCGGGTGGTGAAAGTCAACGCATCAGGCTAGCAACACAAATCGGGTCACAGTTGGTAAATGTTCTTTATATTCTGGACGAACCCAGCATTGGTTTGCATCAACGTGATAACCTGAGGCTGATTCGTTCACTCAAACAACTGCGCGATACCGGCAATTCGGTGATAGTGGTTGAACATGACAAAGACATGATGATGGCAGCCGATTATGTGATTGATTTAGGACCGCACGCCGGAATTTTTGGCGGTGAAGTGGTTTTTGCAGGTACACCCGCCGAAATGTTGAAATCTGACACAATAACTTCTGCATATTTGAACGGTACAAAACGAATAGAAATTCCACAAAAATTACGTATAGGTAATGGAACCAGTCTGACTATTAAAGGTGCTCGTGGTAATAATCTGAAAAATTTAAATGTAACTTTCCCGCTGGGTAAAATGATTTGTGTGACGGGTGTTTCGGGAAGTGGAAAGTCGACTTTGATAAATGAAACTTTACAACCAATTCTGAGTCAGTACTTTTACCGTTCGCTGCAAGATCCATTGCCTTACGACAGTATTGAGGGAATTGATAATATTGACAAAGTGGTGGAAGTCGATCAATCGCCAATCGGGCGTACTCCGCGCTCCAATCCGGCAACTTACACAGGTGTTTTTTCGGATATCCGGAATGTATTTGTCACTTTGCCTGAAGCTAAAATTCGTGGTTACAAACCCGGACGATTCTCGTTTAATACCGCCGGTGGCAGATGCGAAGTTTGTGTTGGAAATGGATATAAAACCATAGAAATGAATTTTTTGCCGGATGTATATGTTCCCTGCGAAAGTTGCGATGGAAAACGTTATAACAGAGAAACACTGGAAGTCCGTTTTAAAGGAAAATCAATCGCCGATGTGCTTGCTATGACCATTAATCAAGCTGTTGAGTTTTTCGAAAATCAACCATCGATTCTTAATAAAATTAAAACCCTTCAAGATGTTGGGTTGGGCTATATCAAACTCGGACAATCTAGTACAACGCTTTCTGGTGGCGAAAGTCAGCGGGTGAAATTGGCTACTGAACTTTCGAAACGTGACACCGGCAAAACCCTGTACATTTTGGACGAACCAACCACAGGACTTCATTTTGAAGATATCAGGGTGTTGCTTGGCGTTCTTAACAGACTGGTAAACAAAGGAAATTCGGTAATAATTATTGAACACAACATGGATGTAATCAAAGTTGCAGATCACATTATCGACATTGGTCCCGAAGGTGGAAGTGCGGGTGGATATGTGATTTGCAGCGGTACTCCACAACAAATTGCAATGCATCCGACCAGCGAAACGGGGAAATTTTTGAAAACTGAAGTAACTACTCAGCACCCCTAAGTTGATGATACAGAATATTTTATGAATTTGAC
>JACDZH010000453.1 GCA_013426815.1 Paludibacter sp. | reverse complement strand
AAACTGAAGATAATGGCTCTCCATGAAACCAAGTACGCTTTAGTCGGATGAACCGGAAATATAATGGGTTGCCCCGTGCTTTGCCGACTTGTCAACCTGGAAGCCGCACTCATTTTTTTCTTCCATGTATCAAACTGAGGGGTCGGATAAGCCATGGGCAGCAAGGAGATGTCAGTGCCGCGCAGGTGAACAGAATAATTCCAGGGGCAGGCGCAACTGACGGGCAGAAAAACACAGGGTTTCGTGTACTGTCCCCCGATCTGGCAGGGAACCAGGAGATATCCGGACGGTACTCTCAGGAGAACCGACTCCTGTCCAGGTGGCTTTGACGGGTATCCTGATGGTCTCTCTTACGGTATCAGGTCTCTTTCCCTGCCGTGCCGACGGTTGGATTCAAATGTTTCTGCGCCCTGGATAGTATTCAGGCACCCACCCTTCCAGCGTCAAGAGCAGGTGCCTGGGCGTGCCATAAGGGCTTAGTTTTAGTGCATCTCGTCAAGCCGCTTGCGGAAGGTCTGCGCCCAGTAATCAAAAGCATCTTTCGTGTCTTCCCATTCGCCACGAAACACCCCCTTGCCCCCCTGGCGGCGATCTACTGCGGCAGCAATTCGCTCACCTGTGACGGAGTCGATCAGTTCAACTTCGGTTCCCGCCTCACCCGTTCCCAGATTATCACCGGTGGTCGCTTTTGTGGCACCAGAAACGACAATGCCCACCGGAATAATCGTGGACATTGTATTTGCCAATGGTTTTGCAGGTTTCAGTTCCGTGATTGCCACCCGTACCCGCAATACACCAGGACCAGGCTTGTCAACGATTTCATAGCCTCCTTTCAAGGCCTTAAAAATGGCATTCTGATAGTAATCCGTCAACTCTTTCAGAACGGCAGGATCCACGGCTTTATATGCAGCTTGATCGCTCAACACCACTGTAATCCTGTCAAACATCAGCTTGGTGTTGGGTTTGATTTGAGTGCCGGGTTTAATGTAGACCAGTGCGGCCTGGTCATCGCCTCCCGGCTTCAACTGACTGTAATCTTTCAGAAAACCGGTCTTGGTTACATCTTTCATGCTGCTTGCAGCACACCCGGCAACAATCATTGTGATGACTGCCATTAATCCCCACGACAATACTTTTTGCATCATGTCTGTACTCCTCGTTTTTGTTCAGGTTAATAGGGAATCCCGCGATATTGCAGGCGAACCGTCTTCTCTTTCATTAGTCCATGGGTATTCTCCCGCCGGTTCCAGGGATAGCCGATCAGGCAGGCTCAACGACCGGGCCCGGCAAGGGGAGTCAGCCGCCATTGAGGTTTGATTCGTCTGTCAGCGAATCCGAGCTGGCTCTCGTTCGC
>JACDZH010000088.1 GCA_013426815.1 Paludibacter sp. | reverse complement strand
TGAAAGACAAATGTAAACTTTTTTCTTTAGGTACAACACCCGATACTCATTTAAAAAAAACAATACCAAATCTAATTATTAGTGGCACAAATATAGAAATATAAATAATTATACACAATAGTTGTTATTAATAAAGTAGAAATTTACCTCAGCTTGAAGTAGCGTAATGGGACGCATCCAATTGTTTATAACGAGTGGTTGTTGGCTTAAAGTTTATAACACTATAATAAAAGAAAAAAAATTGAAATAACAAAAACAATTCGTTAGTTGGAATTTTCAACACTTATCCGAGGGACAGCCCAAAAATGTAAATCCAGCTGGGTTATTGATTATTTTTGTATACGATGATTATAAATAAAAATCAAACTTTTTGACATCCTTAGCTTGGAGCGTAATTCGGTGATTTTTTGTTAGGCGAAGCGTTTTTCGATTCGTTGTGTGGGATGAAAAGTTCCGCTTTCATTATTAAATAAATCACTATATTTGTAGAGTTAATTTAAAATCAAAGTCTTAATGATCATTGGTTACAAAATAGTAGAACAAGATGATTTTTCACTATGTTACATTTCAGATGGTTAAGTTGATATCTATTTTTACTCGAATGGTTTGCCGATTTATTGTAATAGATAGTTTGAAATTTTGCCAATAGAATAAAGTCTTGGAAATTTATGTTTTGTATCACGATAACTATCGAGAGAGCATTCATGCACTGTCATCGTGGATTTGCCATAACCATTAAATGAACAAAGTTGCCCCGCAGGTGCGGGTCTTTGAACCCTACCAATACAGAAAAAGATAAAAAACCTTCTTTTTTAAAAAGCACAGGTCACAGAGTTGCGCCAGCGGAGGGATTATCATCCATTCTAATTGGGGAGTTTTGAAGTTATCGGTCAGAAGTTAAGTTATATATATCAGAATCCGGTAGAAGTGGGGGTTAGTATTCAGAGAAGAAGATTAAAAATATAAGTGCTTGCGATTAAACAAGTCAAAAAGGATTGTTGGATATTTTGGTTATTGAATCGTGGTATTGATAGAAGCATTAAATTGTATTGTAAGGGTTGGAACGGATTGCAAATCCTCGCTAGCATGGTAGCAGGGTGCAACGTTTACCGACAAATTTTCATCTAATAAATAAAACCTAAAAAATTCTATTTTAAACTAAATTAAGTTTTATAAAATACGACAAAATTTTTGTTTCAAAAGCGTTTTATATGTTAGATAATTAAGAAAAGTATTTTTGTTGAACGCTAAGAACTCTAAGTTGCTATTCCGTTATGAAAAACATTTAAGTTTTTCAGTATGCTCACTTTGCGGATATAAGTAATATGAAATAATTATTGATATGTTTTATGTAATTAATGTCCAGCTAAACAGTCTTGTAACGCATAACTAAATATTTGTAACTATTTACGATGATACTAAAATAGTCATATTTAAACTTTGTGTACTTAAAAATGCGGTTTTGCCATAGATACTTAAAAGAATGAATCTAACTTTAAGATATAAAATACAATCTCTTTTTATTGGTACTACTAGAATTAGTGTGGGTATTACGACAATTAACAATTAATACAACTGGTTTCATATAGTCATAAAATTAAGAAAATAAATATTCACATAGTTTTATATATTTTCTTTGAAAATATATAAAATAGATGCTTAACAATTTGATATGTAAAACAATAACGATGTTATTGTACTATGTGATTCTATTGTAAAAAAATATATGTAACTCCCGATGCTCGGGATTTTATATATGTGCTTGATTTTTTAAATTAATCATCAATCCACACAAAAGGTAGAAGAACCATTTTATTTAAATATAAATTCAAAAAACATGAATACAAAAATCAAAGTTTACTTAACATTGACAATTTTAAGTTTTTTAGCTTGTACTAAAGACTATGAAATAAGCAAACCAGAAACTTTTAAAGTATCTATAGAAGAGATTTCTTCTGGATCAGAAGAAATTTTAACCGATATATCATTTGGAGATGCTAATACAGCATATATTTGCGGAGCAAATGGTAGTTTATTAAAGTCCATAAATTCAGGTCTAAGTTGGAACCAAGTCCAAACAGAACTTTATCAAAGTTTAAATTGTATTCAGGCTTTGAACAGTAGGCAAGTGTATATGGCTCGTAATGATTTATACTACTCTGATAACTCGGGGAAAACTTGGAATGGGAAAGGTTTAGATTTGTTTGGATCTCAAATACATGAGCTACTTTTTTTAAGCAGTTCTGTTGGGTTTATTTTGAAAAATGGAATTATGAAAACTATAAATTCCGGCACTACCTGGAATTCAGTATTCGATGCAGGCAACGATCCAAATTATTACCTTTTAAGTTATAAAAAAATTCAATTTGTAGACACCAACATTGGATTTTGTGCAGGAGGAAAATCTTATGACAATACTTCTTTGGGAAATATACTGAAAACCACTAACGGTGGAGAAACTTGGATGAGCCTAAATTTTGAAACCAGTGATATAACTGCTTTATATTTTTTCGATCCTTTAGTCGGTTATGTTTTTAACTTTAACAAAGAACTTTGGAAAACAACAAATGGAGGAAATAGCTGGACAAAAATAAGTTCAACAATTCCATATAGTTATCCTGACTGTTATTTTATTAATCAAGATACTATAATAATTAGAACAGTAAATGAAATTTATCATTCAATAGACCAGGGAGTTACATGGATAAAAGATTATACATTTAATAATCCGGAACAGATACTTACCAGAATGAAGTTTTTTGAAAATAAGAAGGGCTATATGATTGGGCATGATGGCTTTATTGCTAAATCAGCTTTTAGCCAAAGTTTTGCGATGTAAATGGCTCATTTCGAATTATTGCCCTCACCCCGCTGGTGTCGATTTGTAAACTAGCAGGCGTGGGTCTGTGACCCGTACCAATTCAGAAAAAGATAAGAAACCTTCTATTTGAATATCACAGGTCACAGACCTGCGCAAGCGGGGGGCATTTATATCTTAATTGGGAAAGTTTTTATCAACCAAAATAAGGCTTATAACTTCACTTCAAATTATTTAAAAAAGTAATAGTCATTACAGTGTTGACTTTCAGACTACTTTTTGTTACGTTTTGAGTTTTTTTGATTATTTTTGCATCCAAAATCATTTTACAAATAAAAATAAATGCAGGTTAACAAATACCTGCCTCCTATCGCTGGTGCGGATTTGTAAACCGTGCCAAAATAAAAATAGACATAATAATCTGTATTATTTGAAGTTAGATTTGGCACGAGTCACAGACCCGAGTCAACGGAGTTGGTCGTTATTATGAATTATAAGAGACATTCAAATCATTAACAAAAACAATGTAATTCTACTTTGACAGATTAAAGATTAATTTTCAAGGAAAGAAATTCAAAAGAATAGCAACGCGGATTTAACGGATAAGGCAGATTAAAACAGATATAAATTGAAAAAAAACAGATATAATTCGGAAAATTTCATAAATGAAATTTTTTAATACGTGTCTAAGTCAGTTATCATTTAAAAAAAATAATATTCTAAATCCACGTTACTATTTTTTTTAAGATAAATCTGTCAAAGTAGAAGTAATTAATCTAATGAAGAAAATTCTAATTATCAGTTTTATTCTATTTAAAATAATCTGTGTTGTTGCACAAGACGGTAAACTTATATCTCCAAAAATTACAAAAAAATATTTTCTTTCTTACAAAGAATTGAAAGAATACGAAGGTCTTTACGAGTACAAACTTAACTTAACACTCAAAATTGCTGCTTCACCGGTCGACTCAATCTTACTTAGCATAATAAACACGAGCAGATATCCATTTACAACAATTGGTAAAGATTTTTTCCAAAATCCAGTTAAAGACAGCGTTGTATTTTTAAGGAATAGACTAAATAAAGTTATTGGCTATAAAGTAGGAAAAGATACTTTTAATTTATTGTCACAAAAAGTAAAGTTTCCAAAACAAATGTGGTATCCAAGACTTAATATTTCTAAGAATTATAAATATTCTTACCAACAACCCAAAAATGAAAATGATGGTTTAAACATAGGCAATTGGGAGAATACAGGATTGGATAAAAAATTACTCAGCGAAATGGTGCAAAAAATCGTTGACGGGACTTATCCAAATGTTCATAGCATTTTGATAATCAAGGACGGTAAGTTGGTATTTGAAGAATACTTTTACGAACACAATAAAAATAAACTACACGAACTTCGTTCAGCAACCAAAAGTTTTATTTCTGCACTAACAGGCATTGCCATTGAAAAAGGTTTTATAAAAAGTAAAAATGAAAAGGTGCTTTCGTATTTTTCTGAATACACATTTAAGAATAATATAGTAGAAAAAAGTAAAATCACCATAGAAAACCTTCTGACCAATCAAAGTGGTCTCGATTGTGATGTTTACAATCCAAAAACAGTTGGAAATGAATCAATTATGGCTTATGAGAAAGATTGGATACAATATTCACTTGACTTGCCTATGAATGACAGTGCAGGTGGAATTGGTCAATATTGTTCAAGTAATCCAATTATTTTAGGTAGAATAATAGAAAAAGCAACAAAAATAACTTTATCAGAATTTGCTAGGAAAACACTTTTCAAGGACATTGGAATTTATAATTTTGATTGGCAGTTTAAACCAGACCCATCAAGTGGAGAAACTTTTTGTCAAGTAAATTTAAGGTCGAGAGATATGGCAAAATTTGGTTTGTTATATCTGAACAACGGTTTATGGAATGGAAAACAGGTAATTCCAAAAGATTGGGTAGAACAATCGTTAAGCAAACACTCTGTTGTAGCAGGTCTTGACTATGGCTATTTATGGTGGATTAAATATTTAGATGCAAACGGAACGAGATATTACGGAAAGTTGGCGCAAGGAAATGGTGGGCAGAAAATATACATTTTTAAAGAGTTGAATTTAGTAACTGTTTTCACTGCTGGGCAATACAATATACAATCGTCAAGTAACGAACTCAATGCAAAGTATATTTTGCCCGCATTTAACAAAAAATAATTAAGAGAAAGAAAAACAACAAAGTACTAACATAACCTTCAAGAAATTTAGTGGTTCAGTGGTTATTTGAAAGTTTGTGATACGTTTCAAGTTCATTGGTGATAGACAGTTTTCGCCCTGATGGCGCGGATTTATAATCTGTGCCAATTTAAAAATAGACATAATAGTCTGTATTATTTGAAGTTAGATATGGTATTTGGTTATAGACCCACGATTGCAAAGGGGGTGTAATTTGCTTCTAAGATACTTATTTACAGAGAAATATAAAAATGTTTAAAGATGAATCATACATTCATTGTGCTGATAATAAAAACTTTAAAACCAATTGAATTGTAAAACTTCTATCTTCTGATTCGCATTAATATGTAATTAAATACCTGATAACTATGAAAAAAAATATCATACTATCTGTATGTATACCAACTTATAATAGGGCAGAATATCTTGAAAATACCCTTCAATCTATTGTGTTACAAAAGAAATTTATTGAAACCGACGAAGTTGAAATTATTATCTCCGATAATTGTTCGGAAGATAATACAGAAGAGATTTCACAGAAATTTTGTTCCATTTATGGTGATAAAGTTCGTTATTTTCGCAATTCTGAGAACATTAGAGATGCTAACTTTGAAAAAGTTTTATCCTATGGGAATGGTGTGTTTCTTAAATTAAACAATGACAACTTATTGCACCGGAGTAATAGTTTAGAAAAAATTATTGATGTCGTTAATAGTAATATAGATAATAAGCATATACTATTTTTTTCAAATAATGAACTTATTAACAAAAGTATAAAGAGCCATCTATGTCCAAATTTAGATGATTTTGTTCAAACTGTTTCTTTTTATTCAACATGGATAGGGAGTTTCGGAATTTGGAAAAGTGATTTTATTTCAATTAATAACTTTAGTCGAAAGTCACAATTACAATTAGTCCAAACAGATGTATTGTTAAGGCTAATTAGCTCAGATAGGTCAGCTTATGTAAATAATTCGAAAATATTTGATTCAATAATTCCAACAAAAAAAGGAGGTTATAATATTTACAAAGTATTTGTAACTAATTATTTAGACATGTTAAACGAATATCGAGTTAACAATAAAATATCAAAGACTACACTTTTTCATGAAAAATCAAAACTGATGAGATATTATATAATTCCCTGGACTTTAAATATAAGGAGACATAACAATCGTTACACATTTGATAGAAAAGGGGCTCTGAGAATAGTATTTAAAAAATATTGCTTTCATCCAATATTTTATGTTGGATTTTTTTACTTATTTATTAAAATTATCACAGATCCAATAATGCGGTTATATCATATTTTTAGACGCAGTTTTAACAAAAGATTTTCCCCCCCCCCCGCAAGCGCAAGTCTGTGACCTGTGCTACTCAAAAAGAAGGTTTCTTAACTTTTTCTGTATTGGCACTGGTCGCACCCCGCGCCAGCGTGTTTAATGTACGAATTTTGGAGATTTACTTTTTGATAAGCTAGTTTTATACTTTATTACTTATAAAAACAAATCTTTGGTATCCAAACGGATACTTATTCAAAATTTCATTAAAATTTTAAATATATGCAAGAAGAAGTAAAAAAACATACCAAAAAAATTTACAAAGCTATGAAAAATCCAAAACACACTTTTGTTGAAAAAATAAAAGATGTGACAATAGAAATATTGATAATCGTTTTTGCAGTTACACTTTCAATATGGTTACATAGTTGGAGTGAACATAGACACCAACAAAAAGAAGTATCTTTTTTTCTTAATAATCTAAAAAATGATTTGCAAAATGATATAAAAATTATTGACACTGAAAAAGAAGATTATGCAAGGGTAAATCTTGTTTATGAGAAATTTTTAAGACTAACATCTCTTCAAATTGACAGTATACAACAGTCTAATAGTATTGAACAGTCCAATAGTATATATAATCTCCCTTTCCATTCAAAATCACGTAAAATTAGCATTGGTAATTATGAAGGTTTTAAGTCTAGTGGTAAACTTGGCTACATTAAAGACGAAAAATTAAAACAGAAAATTTTACATTATTACCAACGAGTTGTGCCTGTAATTGACGAAGTAGATAAAATATATAATGATTTTATGTTTAAGTGTTTTGACATAATGATAGAAAATGGAGCTACATCCGAAGAAAAATTATTTTCGGACCCGAAATTTAAAAGTTCAATATTTTTTCTTGTTAAAATTGGTAAAAATAACATAAGGGTTTATCACGAAATTGGAAAAACAGATGCAATTGAACTTATAAAAGCAATTGAAAAAGAGATGAATAAATAAAAGGGTTACGCAAATATGTATAAAAAATACGCTGTTTAAGTTGTAAATTCAAGGTTGTAACCCGCATCAACTTTTGTGTTTTTTGAAAGTGAAGAACAACGCAATCGCCTACTTTTAATATACCTAACGTTCGCATGCAGTGTGTAAGGCGACTACAAACATGAAAATAAAGTGGAATAACCAAATGAAATTATTAAACTTGACATAAATGAACAATGTTGATTTAGAAAAAACCATTTGACGTATCAAAAGTGAATTTTCGGACCATAAAGGTTATATTAGTTCAATTGACGAATTGTAGGGTTTAAATTATTTAAACAAAAACTGAACACGAAAAATAGAGAAATGGAAAAGTAGAATATTTAGATCTACAGTTAAACTTAGACTACGTTTATATATAAAATTTGAAGGGAATCGTCTTTTTGTTTTAAAATTTTTTGTCTAAATAATTTGGAATGATTTTGAAATACCATTTTCAGAATACCCAATTTACAGCATTCCTTGCAACCAGAACCGAAACTGAGAAACTCTTTCTCTGCTGATAATAACCGTTTCATGACAAGGAGGACTAAGCTTTACCGACAGCCTATTATTAAAATAAAGTTCCGCCTCTACCACTGCTTTCCTGGCAATAATATATTGGCGATTAGCCCTGAAAAACTTCTGATGTGGTAATCTATTCTCAATCTCTTCCAATGTATCATTTAATTGTAACTTTTGGTTATTTGTCATCACAACAGTTACTATCTGGTTTTGCGTATTTAACCAAGCTATATTCTCGCTTTGAACCGGAATGATTTTATCTTTATAATAGGTCAAAAAGGTAGGGTCCGGCATTGGATTGGGTACTTTAAAACTACGTATTAAATGCTGTAATTCAGTCAATTGAGATGAATTTAATTGCACCTTTGTTTGTTTAAACTTTTGCAAAGCAGCCCGCACGTCTTCTTCCTGGATGGGTTTTAGCAAGTAATCAATACCATTTACCTTGAATGCTCGAATGGCATACTCGTTATATGCGGTGGTAAAAACAATGGGAATTGCGATGGACATTTGCTCAAAAATATCGAAAGATAAACCATCGGACAATTTAATATCAGAGAAAATGATGTCGATATCGGTACGATCATTCTTTTTGAACCAATGCAAACCATCTGTCACCGATTCTAACTCGGCAACAATTTCAATTTTAATATCAATTGCAAGCAATATCTTACGCAACATACGCATGGCAATTGCCTCATCTTCTATCAAAACTAGTTTCATATTTTTTAATAACAATAAATTATCAATTATTGAAAGGCACTTTCACTGCAAATAAATCATCATCTTTTATTATTTCAATTGGCTTTCCGGTAAGCAACAAACACCTTTCGTTCAAATTACGAAGTCCGATTCCATTACCACTTGAATTGTTTAATGGAGCTAAAGAGTTACTCACAACCAAATGACTGTTGGCTGTAAATATCCTTATTTTCAATGGATTTACACTACTCATGGCATTGTGTTTAAAGCAATTTTCGAGCAAAAGCTGCGTACACAATCCAGGCACTGTTTCGCCACCATTAGTTTGTACATCAATATAAACGGTAAACTTTTCGGCAAATCGAACTTTCATTAAATAAATATACGCTTTGGCAAAATTCAATTCATCAGTCAGACTAACCATATTTTTCTCCTGAATATCAAGTACATATCTAAACACCTGCGACAGTTTTTCAATAAATTCTACTGTTTTTTTGGGGTCTTCTTGCGCTAATCCGCTAAGGGTATTGAGCGAATTGAAAAAAAAATGAGGATTGATTTGTTGCTTTAGCGATTCTATTTGTACCGATAAACTTTCGCGCTGAATCTCAAAGATTCTGTTCTTCATCAATTGATTTTGTAGAAAATTATCGTAAGCTTGAGCCACTATATAGCTGATAGAAAAAATGATAAGGCTATGAATAAACTCATCGCGAATAAAAAAACTTATAGGTAAGCCTTCGAGCATCAACCAGATAGGTCGGTGAATAAGAATGGCAATGACAGTAAGCAAAAAATAAACGCCAAGATTGATTACGATTCGCTTTAAAACTATTAACGAGGAAACTCTTAGGTTTAACCACAAGCTGCAAAAAAACAATAAAGTATTCAGTACAAGAATGACTCCTGCATCGAGTAGTTGAACGCCTTTATGACCATGATCATTAGGAATAAATGCCAACGAGAAAGGAGTTAGCGAAAGTAATAAACCGGCAATAATGGCATATAAAGCTATATATTTGAAACTGAGTTTATTTTTTATCATTATTCAAAACTTTAGATAAATTAAAACCACATCAGATTGAAGTAATTCAATCCGATGTGATTTTGTAATGGAACTGCAAATATACAGTTTTTTTACTTTAAATGTGTATTTAAAAAATCGACCAATAAACTCAGATTACTTGAAGTACTAAAAGCTGCGACTGCGTGACCGGCATAACTCAATAACTTATAATTGGCATTATTTGCGCCAATAACAGGTACAAGTTTATCGTAGAAATTTTTAGCTTGCAAATAAGGAATCAGTACATCGCTGGAGCCATGCACTATGTAAAATGCAGGATCATCAGCACTAATATATGTTTTGTGATTATACATATTGCAAAGGGTTTGTTTGGTTTGAATAGCCCCACCCACCAAATAGACTCAGGCGAAGAAGCTGCATTATGACTTTGACCACTCACGCCAGGCGTAGTCCACTGACTGTCCATAGACAGGAAATTTATTTGACCAAAAAGATCTATAACTGCTTGTACGCAACTGTTTTGCGAGCTATTACCCATGCTCAAATCTTCCAACTCGGCAACTCCACCAGAAGTACCTGCTAAGGCTGCCAGACCAGCTCCTGCCGACTCACCCCAAGTTGCTATTTTATCGGGATTGAGTTTATACATTGTCGCATTAGCTTTTATAAAACGTATGGCAGCTTTCACATCATAAATTTGAGCCGGAAAAAGTGCTTCACCACTTAAACGATAATTGATTGACACTACGGCAAATCCTTTTCCGGTAAGATAAGGTTGAACTCCCGACACCATACTTTTAGAACCCATCATAAAAGCACCACCATGAATCCAAACAATTACTGGAAATGGGCCATCACCTGTAGCCGGAAGGTAAATATCCAATTTGTTAGCAGAAGATACAGATGCATAATTAACGTTTGCCCATGTGGAAGAACCTGTTGTCTCTTCATCGGATCACGAAATCATTGCAAATATTACAAATATGGCTATAGTTAAAGAAATTACTTTTTTCATATTCTGTTTTAACAAATATTTATGCCATAAAAGTATTATTTAAAAGATTGTTTTAGAAATTAAACAGAAGTCAACCGTGAAATGTATTAGCTGAAATGTAGAAATATTAATATGAATTGAAAAGAGCTTAGAACAAAAAAGCATGAATTAAAGAGTTGGTATATAAAAATAAAAATCAAATAAATCTCCTTATTAGACTTTATTTCGATTAAAATACTATGTAGTTGTAATAAAACTACTTGAACTTTTTAAGCACGTCCTCAATCTCCAACTTTTTCTTTCTCAATAAATCGGAACAGGTAAACGGAAGGGGATACGACAGTAGAATTAATAATGTAGCTCATTGTTTGCAATATGCAAAGTAACTCAAATACTTGTTCCGTTTACTAAAGGGAGATGGATTTAGGGAGATGTCTGAAAACTAAAGCAATAGCATTTAAATCAAAATAGTGTCTATTAATCATTACGTGTACTTATATAAAAACAATCCGTCTTTGTATTCATTTTGTGAAACTCTAAATTATACTTTCCCAATAATAATTTCTGAAGTGCTATCATATCGTTTTTTGGAATTTCGAAATTAAATTTATTCCGGTTATGTATCAGCGCAACACAATTAACAGAATAGAGTTTCTCTATTTTATCCACAAGTTCCTCTACAGTTGCAACTTGTATAGTAACTAATTCTTTATTTTTTTCATCCCTATCAGGAATTAATGCCTTTGTCATTGAATCTTTTTGATCGACTTTTTGCGTCAATAACCAATATCCTTCCGGTATAACATACAGATTTGCTTTTAGATTATACTTTTTGAATAATTCTGAAATAATAAAATGACGGTTATTCCTTATTGTTGATTTTTCCTGTGAGTTTTTTAAAAATTTAAGATTTATTATTTTATTCTCTATAACCTGATTTTCAAAAATAACCTTTGCGTGGTTGGCATTTGCCAACCTGGCAAATACTTCTTTCACTTTAGTGTTTTCAAAAGATATTTCAGCCGGTGTGATTTTGTAAGTATTAAAGGCATTTTCTTTCCCTTTATCAATCGTTAATGAATAATTTTTAGGAGGGTTAGAGTTTGATGGATAATCCATTATTAATAAATTTCTATTAAAATTAAAAAAGTGTGGATTCATTAAGTAAACAAAAATTGTAACAAATACAAAATTGTGTACTACATGCAATAACAAGCCCCACTTAAAGCCCGACTTTATTCGTAAATAACCGGCGTTCAATCCCATTATTATTTGAGGGGCAACAATAATGGGAGCAAATATTAGATTCGTGATGGACAATTTATGATTCATGATATGAACGCCCCCAAAAACTAAGGCAGTAACATAAAATACAGAACGGAATTTATTCTTCCATACTTCTTTAATTCCGTCATTAATTCTTTTTTTAAAAATAATGTATCCAAGTAACAATATTGCACCCAAAGAACAAATTAAGCTGATTGCAAAAGTTGATTTACTAATGAAAACCAGTTCGGTAATTAAATATAAAAATAAAATAATTATTGAAATTCTAATGTTCTGTTTTTGAGGTATAAGATGTAAACGAAATAGTAATTCTTCAATTATAGGTATAATAAAAATCGTAATTAAAAAAGATACAAGCTGTTCTACATATTTTTTTTTGTATAGAATTGGTAATATGTCAATATCAATTAAATCATAATTTTTAAAGCAATATTGAATACCAACAGCAATAGTAACCGCTGCAACATTGATTCCCAATACAACTAAAAATCGGATAAATTTTGTTATAAAATTGGACGATTCCTGTTCCGGTGTTGGATTTAATAAATATTTCCAAAGTTGTTTTATATTTTTCATTTTGTGTTATGTTTTTTTTCCAAATTTTTTCTTTCCAAAACGTAAATAAAATTCACGTTTGTTTTTTTATGCAGCAATAATTAATTCGATTATAAAAAGCTGTATAACTTCAATAATCATATTATGTGCTTTTTCTATATTTGATGAATTTTCTGATTGTCAGTTTTTAGATTTTTCATTTCGTAATGATAATAAGTCGTTTACAAAATAGTTTTGATTAAATAAGGAATAATATAACCTCACTTACTTTTTTTCTATGTCGATATTTATTAGATACATTGCTCTTTTTCTTCATCTCGTTTTCTCTATTTTTGTAGTTTTTACATTATGATTGTAGTTTCTATTTTTTCTACATTTGAAGTACACATTTAAATTTTTTTTGAACTTGAATACAATAGAGATTATTTGAATTAATTTGTTATATGGTTGTTTATCAACAATATTC
>JACDZH010000452.1 GCA_013426815.1 Paludibacter sp. | reverse complement strand
GGGCGCTGGTGGAGGGGAGCATGACCGAGCCGGTCAAGTTTGCCGAGGAGTGGACCTGGGCCCGTCCGGTGGGCACTGAGAACTGGCGGCTGGAGGAAATCAAGGTGGTCAACGGCTAAACTGGCTGCGGCCCCTCAGCAGGGCGACGCGGACCTCCCCGGCTCTGTCGGGGATACATCTTTGCGGGTTTTTTTCTGTTTTTTGGAAGAAGAAACCCCATATATCAGGGCCGACAGGTAGTGTCGGCCCTTTTTTATTGCAACGGAAAAAAAAGATCTCCCGGCTGCCTGCCGAGGTGCAGACGCAGGCAAGGTCGAAGGCAGTGGATATGGCGCTCTTTGCCACCCATGCCCTCCTTTTTATCATGGTCATAAGGTCGGGAAATGGTATCCGGTACGGGCCGCAAGCCGATTTCGGGCAGTTCCCCGGGGCATGGAGATTGCTTAAAACGGGGGGACGGATTCCCAGGCCATCCTCTGGCCCGATGCCGGATGGCAAAAGGCCAGGCCGGCGGCATGGAGGAGCAGCTTGCCGGGAGCTGTGCCCCTGCCATAGAGGCGGTCGCCGACGATGGGGATGCCCAGTCCCAGCGGGTGGGCGGCGTGCAGACGGAGTTGATGGGTGCGTCCGGTGAGGGGGATGAACTCAACCCGGCTCCGATCCTCTTCGATGGCCAGAAGCCGCCAGCAGGTAATGCCCGTCTTGCCATGGAGCGGGTCATAGATCTGACGGGGCCGGTTGTCCGGGTCAAGGCGGAAGGGCAGGGCGATCTCGCCCCATTGTCGGTGCAGTCGTCCCTCCAGCAGGGCGATATAGCGCTTCTCCACCCGTCCTGTGGCAAACTGGCTCGAGAGATGTCGGTGGGCCTCCCGGGTGCGGGCCACGACCATCAGGCCGGAGGTGTCCATGTCGAGGCGGTGCACGGAGGGCTGGTCGATGCAGTCGGGGAAGAGCGCCCTGATCCGGTTGACCACGCAGTCCTGCATCGCCTCCCCCCTGCCGGGCACCGAGAGCAGGCCGCCGGGTTTGCTGATCACCACAAAAAGCGGGTCGATATGAAGTATCTGCATCTTCCTGCTCCTTTGCTTTCAGCGGTTCATTCATGCCGTTTTGCGGGCATGGGACGATTTTTTGAACTCCGGCGGATGGAACTTGCTGGACGCTGCGTAACGAAAAGCGGCGGCTGGAGCTTGCTGGACGCTGCTTAACGAATTCCGGCGGATGGAACATGCTGGACCCCGCATAACGAACTCCGGCGGATGGAACTTGCTGGACGCTGCTTAACGAATTCCGGCGGATGGAGCTTGCTGGACGCCGCATCCCGGAACAGCCGGAAGAGATTGGCTGTTCCGGGATGC
>JACDZH010000087.1 GCA_013426815.1 Paludibacter sp. | reverse complement strand
GATTGGCTCCTCTTTTTTCAATCTAATCAAAATTCTTTTACCGGACAACAGTGATTTTGTATAAGTAAAGATTGTTATTTTTTTTAGTATTAGGCAGACCTAAGTTTCTTAATAATAGTGTTTTTTTCTTCTAATTCTCAATAACTAACTTCAAACTTTTCCATTTCATGAACATATCCCATAGGACAACGTTGAATTTCCAAACTGTTTTTTTTGCATTTCGACAGAATAACAAGATATTTGCTCCAACTTATTTCTACAACCAATGTTTGAATATTTTATCACCCTGATATTCACTATAATATTATACCATACATCAAAGGCTTTTTGTCAAAAAACTACCCATACTTGGAAACATAATTTGTATTTCTTTGGATAATGTGGGCACTATGTCTTTTGCCTAACCCTTAGCTTTATTATCGGAAATTGACCTCCCCAATTCTCAATACAAGCCTACCAAATGCGTATTCAACCTCATTTAGTTATTGTAGCTTTAAACATAACCATATAACACAAATTAACTAAACGCCATCATTCTGCTCACATATTTGCCGATTATATCAAATTCGAGATTGATAACCGTACCTGCTTTTATCTGGTGAAAATTGGTATGTTCGTAAGTGTACGGTATTATAGCAACCTGAAAACTATTGTCGGTTGGATTACAGACCGTCAGACTAACTCCATTTACAGTTACAGAACCTTTATCCACAGTCATATAACCGCGTTTTGCCATAACTTTATCAAACTGATATTCAAAAGTAAAATACCAACTTCCGTCGGCTTCTTTCACTTCGGTACATACTGCTGTCTGGTCTACATGACCTTGTACAATATGTCCATCCAATCGACCATTCATAATCATACTGCGCTCCAGATTAACTTTACTTCCCACTACCAACAATCCTAAATTGGTACGATCGAGCGTTTCTTTAATAGCTGTTACGGTATAACTATCATTGGTTTTTGATACTACCGTCAAACAAACACCATTGTGAGCTACACTTTGATCAATTTTTAGTTCGTCGGTAAACGAACACGACATGGTAATATGCAGATTTTCCTGCTCTTTTACAAGTACAGCTACCTGAGCTGCTTCTTCAATAATTCCTGAAAACATATTATTATTTATTTAACGAATTACTATTTAATGAATTAGCCAATCAACTAATTCTCTATTTCTCGAAATACTTTTCACGCCTTTTACTAATTTAATTTTTTTGATAATGCTTTCCAAATCATTGGTATCATTTACCATTATGGTTAAATTTCCCTGAAAAAGTCCTGCATTTGAATCCACAGAAATGGATCTTAATGAAATTTTTTTTTCTTTGGAAATAAGCGAAGTGATATTCGTCACTATACCAATATCATCGTGTCCAACAATGTGCAGTGTGATAGGATATTGCGAACCAACCGATTTGCCCGACCAACGTGCTTTCACAATTCGATAACCAAAACGGGCAATCATCTGCGGTGCATTGGGACAATCGGTACGGTGAATTTTAATGCCACCAACCACCGATACAAAACCAAAAACATCGTCTCCATAAATTGGATTGCAACATTTTGCTAATCTGAAATCGACACCTTTTAAATCCTCACCAATCACCAAAACATCTTCTTTTCCTGCAGTTTCTGCAGAATAAATATCTTTCGAGAATGTTTCGGCACTTCTGGTTTCGAATAATTCGGGTAAAGTTTGTTTATCCAACTCTAAATAGGCATCACGAACTACATGCATATCAAGCTTTTCGTGGGCTATTTCCTGGTAAAAGTCGCTAACAGTTTTATATCCTTTTTTCTTGGCTAATCGCGATAATTTTCCATCGTCGAGGTCAATTTTCCAGTTTTTGAAACGACGAACAATCGTTTCGCGACCCATTTCGGCATCTTTATATTCAACTTCTTTCAGCGCCTGACGAATTTTTGTTTTTGCTTTGGAAGTGGTAACTACCTTTAACCAAGCCGGATTAGGCTTTTGGGTTGGCGACGTTAGCACTTTCACCTGATCACCATTGTTCAGCACGTATTTGATGGTCATGTTTTTACCATTCACTTGTGCTCCAACACATTTTGAGCCCAAACCCGAATGAATTGAAAAGGCAAAATCGAGTGCAGTGGCGCCTTTCGGAAGTTTATGTAAATCGCCATTGGGAGTGAAGACAAAAACTTCTTTGTCATACAAATTCAATTTGAATTCGTCCATAAAGTCAATGGCATTCAGTTCGGGATTTTCGAGAATTTCGCGGATGTTTTTCAACCACTCGTCCATGCCCGATTCACTTTTAATTCCTTTGTATTTCCAGTGTGCCGCCAGACCTTTTTCGGCAACTTCGTCCATACGAACAGTTCGAATCTGAACTTCGACCCATTTTCCATCTGGTCCTAAAACCGTGGTATGCAGACTTTCATAACCATTTGTTTTAGGTATTGAAAGCCAGTCGCGTAAGCGCTTCGGATTGGGTTGATACATATCGGCAACAATAGAATATGCTTGCCAACATGCCGCTTTTTCCTTTTCGATGGGCACATCGAGAATGACACGTATGGCAAACAAATCGTAGATGTTTTCAAATGCCGTGTTTTGTTTTTTTATTTTGGAATAAATGGAATGGATGGATTTAGTCCGTCCTTTTATTTCAAAATCGAAACCGGTATCAACCAGTTTTGCTTTGAGAGGTGTGATAAATTCCGAAATATACTGATCGCGCGACCGTTTGGTTTCGTTGATTTTTTTAGCAATTTCTTTATAAATATCTCTATTGGTGTGTTTTAACGACAAGTCTTCAAATTCTGTTTTTATGGCGTACAAACCCATACGATGCGCCAGTGGTGCATAGAGAAATGAACCTTCGCGTGCAATATTTTGCCTGTTTTCTTCGGGAAAGGCATCTAAAGTACGCATGATATGCAAGTGTTCGGCAATAATAATCAAAATTACACGAATGTCTTCGGCAAAAGTGAGAAATAATTTCCGGAAATTTTCAGTTTCGAGGGACGATTTCCGTTGGTATAATTCTGAAACACGTAACAAACCCTGAATAATGGAAGAAACCTGAGTATTGAATTTTTTTTCAATTTCGGCAACGGTTAATTGCTTTTTCTCTACCAATTCATGCAACAAAACACTGATTACAGCGGCTTTTCCGAGTCCAATTTCGTCCAGAATAATTTCAATAATCCGTATTTTATCCGAAATTGACTTGCCGGGAGCAGTTCCTACGGCAGAAAATTTGTCATAATGATGGGTGAAAATGGCTCGAAGGGCTTTCCTTTCATCAAGAGTAAACAGTTGAGGGTATAAACGTAATATCCTGCTATATTCGGCTCTGAAGGTTGGTTTATGGCTTGTTGTCATTTTCTATATTCTCTTTATTGTTAGAGTAAAACGGATTATTTATTTCATTTTAACTCTTGTCACTATTTTAAGTGCAAATATACGACACATAATTCAAGAAGTTTCAAAATCGGATTATAAAATGCCGAAAAAGCTGTTAGAACTTAGTAATTAATAAAAACCCGGGAAATAAACAGATAAAAAAAGTTGAGTAAGATGGCGTATTGAATTTTCTTTTCTAAATTTGCAAACCATTTACAAGATTATATATTTGACTTTCGTAATATTGATAGATTTTACGTTAATATTGGGATTTTATATTTTGTAATATACTTATATTCTTCAGTTTATATTAGAAGTTTAATAGTAACAAACAGCCAACCATGCAGCAATAATTTGTTGAATGACTTTTTCCCCCTGACAATTTATTATGGAAGATACCACCGATTTAAAACAAAAAAATAATTATAGTTTATCCATCCGATTTTGTTCCAATGGATTTTCTTTATTGGTTTGCGATGAATCGAATCTGTTGCTATCGTCAAAACGGGTTTCAACATCTGTATTCTCACTATCGGAGGAGGAAATAATTCATCTACTGGCTCAGCAACCCGAAACGGAAGTCGATTACAGAAATATCCGTCTGATTTGCGAGATGGACAATTATACATTTATCCCAGTACCAATTTTCAAACCCGAAAACGCAGTTGATTTTTTAAACCTGCAACACAAAACGGCTAAAAATGACAGAATTGTTTTTAAAATTCTGGAAACATGGAATACTGTAAATGTGTTTTCGATGCCCAATACGCTTAATATGGCATTAAAACAATTGTATCCTCAACTGAGTATCGAACATCATCTCAGTTATTTACTGAGCTATAAAATTAAACAGGGAGAAAGTGGTATTTACATTTGGGTACGACCAAAAACTATGGATGTGGTGGTACTTAAAAACGGAAATCTTACCCTAATAAATAGCTATTCGTATCAAACTCCAGAAGATTTCACTTATTTTACCCTCAATATATTTGAACAATTATCGCTCGATACCGAAACCTGCGAAGTGAAATTATTTAATACTGAAAAATTGTCACCGTTTCGGAAATATATTCAAAAATACGTGAAAAACGTATACTGTGAATAATTTACAGTAGCAAGAAAATCAACCAATCATTATGAGAATTATCAGTGGAAAATATAAAGGTCGGCGAATAAGTGCGCCAAATAACATAACCGCACGACCTACAACCGATTTTGCCAAAGAAGGGTTATTTAATATTCTAAACAACAGGATTGATATCGAGGGAATTGATGTGCTCGATTTGTTTGCTGGAACAGGTGGAATTGGGTTCGAATTTGTTTCGCGCAATTGCAAAAGTGTTATTTCCATTGAGGAAAACGAACGTCATTGTGCTATTATCCGAAAAGTGTGTGGCAATTTGAAAATCAGCAATTTATCGCTTATAAAAACTGATGTGTTTAAGTTTATCAATACTTGCCATACACAGTTCGACATGATTTTTGCTGATCCGCCTTATGAATTAGAAAAATTGGCAGAAATTCCGACTCTTATTTTTTCGCATCAGCTACTTAAAGCTGATGGGCTGTTTGTTCTTGAACATTCAGCTAAGAACAGTTTTGAACTGCATCACAATTTTGTAGATCACCGTCACTATGGAAGTGTGAATTTTAGCTTTTTTGAAGTGAAATAAGACTGCCTCTAACTGTCAGGTTTTCAAGATAATTGTTATTTCCATCTCACTGTTTTTCTTTTCGAAGCAATGCGTCCAATGGTAAGAATATAAAAACTGACAAAAGGTAGAAAAATATCAAAAATAAGAATTTCGAACAGGTACTTTTTTTCTCCAAAATGCTTTGCGGAAAGGTTGATAATGACTAATTGGATGACAAAACGAACCAGAAACAGCAGGGCAGTAGCAATTAAAGTAACAGGATTTCCGAGAAAAAGCAAGGCTGCAAATGCAATATAAAACAGTCCACGCGAAAGTGGTTCGAGTATTAATCGATATTTACTCAGACTTTTATAATTGGAAGAAACTGACAAGTGACGCTCTTTTTGAAAAAACCAACCTTTAAAAGTCATATTAGGTTCTGACCAGGTAATGCTATCCGGTTCAATTTCAATTCGTGTATTGATTGCATTCGAAGCTCTATTGACCATTAAATCATCGTCGCCCGATTGCAAATTCAATGTAGAAGCGAATCCTTTTTGACTGAAAAATGTTTCTTTTCGATAAGCTAGATTACGTCCAACGCCCATATAAGGTTTCCGTGCAGCAGCCATTCCCAAATACTGCAAAGCTATCATCAATGTGTCGTAAGTAATCAGTTTGTTTAAAAAGCCCTTTTTGTTGAGATAAGCTCCGTAGCCCAACACAAATTCGGTTTCGGGGTAAAAATTACGCGCCATACGGGCAATCCACATTTTATCTTCGGGCATACAATCGGCATCTGTAAAGAGCAACCAATCATTTTTTGCTGCTTTTATTCCCAATGTTAAACCCAGTTTTTTTGTACTTATATTTTTGGCACCCACCGGCACAAATGTAGTACGTAGATTTGAATAGGTTTTAGATAATTCACGGAGTAATTCCTCGGTTTCGTCAGTCGAACCATCGTTAATTACAATAACTTCAAAATCCGGATATTCCTGTTGTAAAACGAAAGGTAAAAATTTGCGTAAGTTATCGGCTTCGTCTTTGGCGCAGATAATTACCGAAACCGGTGGTTTGTCAGTTAAAAAAGGAACTTTGTTCTTTTTTATTCTCTTTTTTAAGCGCAATACGCCGTAGAAGTATCGAAAATAATAATATAATTGGTGAACAAAAGCTCCTAGCAAAAGACTGAAAAAAATCAATTCAGTCCACGAAAAAACAAAAACGTAAATATCCATCATGAAACAATTATCAAAAAAAAAATCCCCAAGCTGGGATAAAAGATGCAGAATTATAGTCCAATCAATGCATTAAATATATAGTCTATTTCAATTCATCCGAAGTATAGCCAACCGGCAAATTCCGCAAATTATACTGCGAAGCCATAATTTCACCATAAGCACCTGCCGACCGAATGGCAATTAAATCGCCACGTTTGCTTTGGTTCAATGTAAAATCTTTGGCAAAGGTATCGGACGATTCGCAAATTGGACCTACCATATCATATTTTTCAGCCGGCAATTCGGAACTGATGTTTTCCATATAATGATAAGCCTGATACAAAGCCGGACGAATAAGATCGGTAAATCCCGCATCGAGAATAGCGAATTTCTTTGAAGTACCCTGTTTGATAAATAAAACCCTGGAAATCAAACTGCCACATTGAGCTACCACGGCACGTCCCAACTCGAAATGAACGGTTTGTTGTGGTTGTAAAACCAAGTGGTCGTGGAAAATTTTAAAATACGCTTCAAAATCGGGAATCGGAAAATGATTGGGATGTTCGTAGTTAATTCCCAAACCACCACCTACATTGATATGCTCGAGTTTAACCTTACGTGCTAAAAAGTGATCCTGAATTTCATTTACCCTCATACACAAGCCTTGAAACGAAGTCATATCGGTAATTTGAGAACCAATGTGAAAGTGAATACCTATCAGTTTTATATTTGCCAAAACAGGAAATAAATCAATTACCTCATCCAATTCCGACATGTTTATTCCAAACTTATTTTCGGTCAGGCCTGTGGTAATATAATGGTGAGTATGTGCACTAACATTGGGATTGATACGCAAAGCCACCGAACCAATTTTACCTTTGGCAGCAGCCAATTCATTGATTACTTCCAATTCGGGAATTGATTCCACATTGAAACATAAAATGTCATTGTCCAGACCCAAATTGATTTCCCAATCGGCTTTTCCAACGCCTGCAAAAACTACTTTGGACGGAGAAACTCCGGCTTTTATGGCGGCTTCCACTTCACCACCGCTTACACAATCGGCACCAAGTCCGGCATCTTTAATCACCGCCAATACACTTGGGTTTACGTTGGCTTTCATGGCATAATGCACATGAAAATCGTTTTTCTTTGCTTGCAGTTTGATTATATCGAGCGTGGTACGCAATATATCCAAATCGTAATAATAAAATGGCGTTTGAATTTCGCTGAATTTATTTATAGGGAATTTTCCTTTAATCATAACAGTGAAGCCCACTCATCCCATAAGGGGGATTTTTTGCTACGAGGGCAATAGATTTTTTATTCAAATTATATGTAAGACTTAATTTCGGGAGAATTTAGCGGATTTAATTAAAAAGTGCTGTGCTTAAAGCATTTAATGCACGTTTTTTATCAACAGATTTGATCAGGAACGAAATATTATAATTGCTACCGCCATAGGAAATCATCCGAACCGGTATTTCTTTGAGTGCATCAACCACTTTGGCTTGAAAACCAACATTTTCGAAAGGCATATCGCCCACTACGCAAACAATAACCATGTCTTTGTCAACAGTTACCGTTCCAAATTTTTTCAAATCATTTACTATCTCGTCCAATCTTTTGTTGTTGTCGATTGATACCGACACACCCACTTCCGAAGTGGTCACCATGTCGATAGGTGTATGGTACGATTCGAAAATCTCAAAAACTTTACGTAAAAAACCGTGAGCCAACAACATTCGCCCCGATTTTATTTTAATAGCTGTAATGCCGTCTTTTGCAGCCACAGCTTCAATTTTTCCGCTATTACTTTTGGTCGAAATAAGCGTTCCGGGAGCTGTTGGGTCCATGGTATTGAGCAATCGAACCGGAATATTTCCCAATTTTGCAGGTAATATGCAAGTTGGATGAAGAATTTTTGCACCAAAATATGCCAATTCGGCAGCTTCTTCGAAATGTAAAACAGGAACAGGTTTTGTGCCTTCCACAAAACGGGGATCGTTATTGTGCATACCGTCAATATCGGTCCAAATCTGAATTTCGTCGGCAACCACAGCTGCGCCAATCAACGATGCTGAATAATCACTTCCACCACGTTGCAAGTTATCAATTTCATCGTAAAAATTCCGGCAAATAAAGCCCTGAGTTACATAAATAGTTGTATCAGGATACATGCTCAATTGTTTTGCCAAGTGTTCTGTAATATAGGCTGTGTCTGGTTCAGCATTTTTATCGATACGCATAAACTCCAATGCAGGAAGCAAAGTGCTGTTTTCACCGGTTTCCTGCAAATAAAGCTGAAATATGGCTGTCGAAAGCAATTCGCCTTCGGCTAATATTGCTTTTTCCTCGAATAAAGTAAAAACTGATTTTGAAAAGGAACGGAGGTAATCGAAATGTGATTTCAATACAATTTTAGCTTCGGACTTGTATTCGGGGGTGTTGTACAATTCATCAATCACATCAAAGTATTTCTGTTGCAAGGTATTAATGCGTTCCAAACCTCCCGATGTATTATTTTTGTAGAGATAATCAGAAATTTCAATCAAACTGTTGGTTGTGCCCGACATTGCTGATAAAACGACAATTTTCTTTTCTCCATCACAAATCAATTTGGCCACATCTTTCATTCGGGCGGCTGAACCTACGGATGTTCCACCGAATTTTAATACTTTCATTTCTTTCGTGTTATATTGTAATTGTACATAATATAATTGAGCACAAAAGTAATATTTTTTTCTCAATAATTTTCCATTCGTGATTTCGATTTTTTGTTTTATATTTGCAGTGAAAAGTCCCTGTGTTATTGCAAAATGGATAGATTTTTCCTTCAGTTTAACAAAAAAAGGAAGAACTGATTCGTTCTTCCTTTTTTGAGGCAATTAAAAATGGGTGGGAGACGGGGCTCGAACCCGCGACTTTCGGAACCACAAACCGACGCTCTAACCAACTGAGCTACAACCACCGTGTTTTGCGGGTACAAAGATACTACAGCAATTGATTTTGTGCAACTATTTTTTTTGAAAATAACACCCTATTTTCGCAAAACACTAATTACCAACACATAAAGATTGAAAGAAAATGAACTATAGTCTGTCAACTCCATTATTGGATGCTCAAATTGCAGAAATTCGACTTAAAATTCGACTTTCGATGAATGGAATTGTGTCCGAACAGATGAGCCAAAAGGGAATTGTTTACAAAAAAAATTACGGAGTTTCCATTTCACGCATCAAGGAAATTGCTACCTCTTACCAACCCAATCACGATTTAGCACAAAGACTCTGGTTATTGCAAATACGTGAAACTATGATATTGGCTACGCTGTTGGAACCGCTGGATAAATTTACGTCACAAAATGCCCGGGAGTGGATTTCACAATTTAATCAGATTGAATTAGTGGAACAAGCTAACATGAATTTGTTTTGCAAATTGCCTTTTGCCTACACACTTGCCTGCGAGTGGATACAGTCTGAGAATATTTGGACACAAACCACCGGATTTATTTTGGCAGCACGAATTGCAGACAAATTAAACATTAAAGAAATGAAAGTGGTCATTCAAAAAGCAGTGGACACATCCGCAACAACTGAATATCATTTATACAAAGCAGTGGGACTCTGTTTATGTCGTCTCTGTCGCATTAACAAAGATATCGCAACTTTCATTTTGAAAGAAATTGAATCAATTTCACTCACCAATTCTATAGGTCAACAGTATATTTCGACCGAAGTGAAACAAGAAATATTATTTTTAAATAATTTATAGTATAAATATTGGGTAAAAGTTGTACTTTTGTTGGTCTAATTTTCATAACATAAAACGAGCATGAAATCACAGACTTATCAAAGCTTTTAAAATCTGACATGCGAGTTCCATACGACCTTTTAAAAAAAATTATTATCGTATGAAAGAAGAAAATTCTTTTGAAGCGATTAAAGAGATTTTCACAGAATTTCTCATAAAAAATCATCATCGTAAAACTCCCGAAAGGTATGCTATCCTTGAACGAATAAATTCGTTTATTGGTCATTTTAATGCTGATTTACTGTACAATAGTATGAAAGTAGACTATCGGGTAAGTTTGGCAACAGTTTACAATACCCTCGAAATATTACTTGATGCTAAGCTAATTATCAAACATCAGCTTGGTGGTCAGTTTGCCCAATATGAAAAAGCTTTTGGCAATAATACCCATCATCATTTGGTGTGTACCAATTGTGGAAAAGTAAAAGATTTCTCCGACAAGCAAATTCGGGTTGCAATACAAACTAGAACTTTTGCTCATTTCGAAACGTCACATTATTCACTTTATTTATTCGGAATTTGTAGTAAATGTAAAGAGCTTCTGAATAATTCTGAAAATAAATAACTTACAATTTATAAAAAAAATACTCACATATATTCAAATTATAATTGATGAAAGTAGATGTTCTGTTAGGACTCCAATGGGGTGATGAAGGCAAAGGAAAAGTAGTGGATGTATTAACTCCCGATTATGACCTTATAACGCGTTTTCAGGGCGGACCAAATGCCGGTCATACCCTTGAATTTGAAGGTAAAAAGTTTGTTTTACGATCCATTCCTTCCGGAATTTTTCAGGGCGACAAAGTAAATGTAATAGGAAACGGAGTGGTGTTAGATCCCGCTTTGTTTAAAGCTGAAGTAGATGCGCTGCAAGCTTCGGGTCACCAGCTGACCGAACGTTTAAAAATATCAAAAAAAGCACACCTGATACTTCCAACGCACCGATTGCTCGATGAAGCTTATGAATCGGCAAAAGGGAGTTCCAAAATTGGCACAACCGGTAAAGGAATTGGACCGACTTACACTGATAAAGTGAGTAGAAACGGCGTTCGGGTAGGAGATATTTTGCATAATTTTAAAGAAAAATACAATACAGCCATTGCTCGTCATAAAGAAATTTTGAAACAATACGATTTTGAGTACGATTTGCCCGAACTTGAAAAAGTATGGTTCGAAGGCATAGAGTGCATCAAAAGGTTTGAACTTATTGACAGCGAGCATTATTTAAATAATGCCATGAAGTCAGGGAAAAAAGTGTTGGCAGAAGGCGCACAAGGAACAATGCTCGATATTGATTTTGGATCATACCCATTTGTTACTTCTTCCAATACCATTTGTGCAGGAGCTTGTACTGGCTTGGGTGTTGCTCCGGCAAATATCGGTCAAGTATTTGGGATTTTCAAAGCATATTGTACCCGTGTTGGCAGTGGTCCATTTCCTACAGAACTTTTCGACGAAACCGGTGATTCTATGCGCAAAATTGGTACTGAATTTGGATCTGTAACTGGTCGTCCACGTCGTTGCGGCTGGATTGATTTAGTGGCATTGAAATATGCCGTAATGATAAATGGTGTATCCCATCTCATAATGATGAAAAGCGACGTAATGGACAATTTTGAAACCATCAAAGTAAGCGTTGCTTATAAAATTGAAGGAAAAGATGTTGAACAATTTCCCTATGATTTAAACAATGGTGCCGAACCTGTTTATGTGGAATTGTCGGGTTGGAAAACCGATATGACAAAAATGCAAACCGAAGATGAATTTCCCGAAGAATTCAATGCGTACATTAGTTTTTTGGAAGACGAACTGGAAGTTCCTATCAAAATCGTTTCTGTTGGTCCAGATCGTGCACAAACCATTATAAGGTATGTGGAATAGGAAGTTCTGTGTCTTTGCGTTCCGTGTTTAGGAAAACTTCAATGCCATTTTGTCGTTTGGCAAGAAATTTGTTGAAAAACTGACTCAAACAATTAAAAAAAATTATTATGTTAATAGGATATGTTATTTTCGGAGTCGTAGCCCTTATCAGTTGGCTGATTCAACGTAGTTTAAAATCAAAATTTGAGCGTTACTCAAAAATTCGTGTGCCAAATGGAATGACAGGAAAAGGTGTAGCGGAAAAAATGTTGCGAGACAATGGTATTTTTGATGTTACTATTATTTCAACCACAGGTCATTTAACCGACCACTACAACCCGGTTACAAAAACAGTAAACTTGAGCGAAAATGTATATGGTTCGAGCAGTGTTGCTACAGCTGCCATAGCTGCACACGAATGTGGACACGCCGTGCAACATGCACTTGCTTATGCTCCACTCAAAATGAGAACAGCATTGGTTCCAATGGTTAGTTTTGCTTCCAACTGGATGCAATGGTTATTACTGGCAGGAATTATTTTTGTAAATTCGTTTCCACAATTGTTGTTGGCAGGAATTGTTTTGTTTGCTGTCACAACATTGTTTAGTTTTGTGACCTTACCTGTCGAAATTGATGCCAGCAGCCGTGCATTGGTTTGGCTCAATGGTGCCGGTATTACCAACTACGATACCCACGATCAAGCAAAAGATGCTTTGAAAACCGCAGCTTACACTTATGTAATTGCTGCATTGGGTTCATTGGCAACTTTGGTGTATTACATTATGATTTTTATGGGCGGAAGTAGAAGATAGTTGGGAGTCGGGAGTTAGTAGTCGGTAGTTCTGAATAAAGAACAAGATATCAATAATTTTGTATTATTGTTTATTATTTACATGAGTTTCATAAACATAAGTTGTGGTTTGTTTTTCTCAATAATTGTAAAATAACAAACTATTCAGCTTAAATAGTATTTATTATCACTACTGACCGACAAATAAAACAGAAAAAAGGGAAGTTCTCATAAAGAA
>JACDZH010000086.1 GCA_013426815.1 Paludibacter sp. | reverse complement strand
AGAACCACGCTGAATAACAGCGATATATAATATTAATCGAAATAAAGTCTATTATAGAATATTAAAATTCAACTTTATGAATACTCAAAAGAAAAGTATAGACGAAACTAACCAAAAGTCCCCCTACGGGGGATTTAGGGGGCTTTATGTCAATTCAAAGACCATGCTTGCCGATTTGCAGACGCCGGTAGGTATTTATCTCAAAATAAGGGATTTATATACTAATTCGGTGTTGCTCGAAAGTTCCGATTATCATGGTGTAGAAAACAGTTATTCGTATATTGGTTTTTGTCCGATTGGCGGTATTTCAGTGAATCATTTTGTAATAAAAGAAGAATATCCTGATGGGACAAAAATAGAAACGCCCGTTACCGGAAAACTTACTGTGGCAGAGCGTTTCGATGCTTTTTTGAAGTCAGTGGACTTGGTGAAAAATGATAATCCGGTTGGCATTAATGGGTTGTTTGGTTATTCGTCGTATGAGTCAGTGCAGTATTTCGAAGACGTGAAACTCAAAGCACGCGAAACAGTTCCCGGAAGTATGCCGGGCTTGCATTATGTATTATTTAAATACATTATTGCCGTAAATCATTTTAATAATGAATTGACCATCATTGAGAATTTATTAGAAGGAGAAACTTCGTCGATTTCAGATATTGAGGAAATTTTACTGAATAATAATATTGCTACCTATGAATTTTCGGCTGTTGGTGAGGAAAAATGTGATATTACTAACGAAGATTATAAAAAAATGGTAACTCGTGGGAAACAGGAATGTTTCAAAGGAAATGTATTTCAGATTGTGCTTTCGCGTCGCTTTTACCAACAATATAAAGGAGATGATTTTATGCTGTATCGCACCTTGCGTTCAGTAAATCCTTCGCCTTATTTATTCTACTTTAATTTTGGCGATTTTCGTATTTTCGGCTCGTCGCCCGAAGCGCACCTGGTGGTGGATGCCAAGAAGCAAAAAGCATATATCAAGCCAATTGCCGGAACATTCCGACGCACCGGTGACGATGAAAAAGATTTTCAACTGGCTGAAAAAATGAGTGTTGATAAAAAAGAAAACGCCGAACATGTGATGCTGGTGGATTTGGCACGAAACGATCTTAGCCGCAATACCGACCACGTAGTAGTGGAAGTATTTCGCGAAGTACAGTATTATTCGCATGTGCTGCATTTGGTTTCGAGTGTCAGTGGCAAACTGAAATCCGATACCAAAATCATCAAACTTTTTGCCGATACATTTCCTGCCGGAACACTTTCGGGTGCTCCAAAAATCAAAGCCATGCAATTAATTGACCAAATTGAACCACACGACCGTGGTCCTTATGGCGGATGCATAGGTTATATCGGTTTCGATGGATGTTTTAACCAGGCAATTACTATTCGTTCTTTTGTGAGTAAAAATAATACACTTTATTACCAGGCCGGTGCAGGAATTGTTGCCAAATCGGACGAAGAAAGTGAATTGCAGGAAGTAAACAACAAATTGGCTGCATTGAAAAAAGCAATAATGAGAGCCTCCCCAACCTCTCCGAAGGAGGGGCTTTAATATAGATGTGCAATATTAATACTTATAATATGAGAACAAATATAAATAATGAAGTAACTTCAACCCCCTCTTTTGGAGGGGGAAGGGGGAGGCTTTTAGTTTTAGATAATTACGACTCGTTTACCTACAATTTGGTACACGCAGTCAAAAAGTTGGGATACACCAATGTTGAAGTGCATCGCAACGATCAGATAGCGTTAGAAGAAATAGCACGTTTTGATAAAATCATTCTTTCGCCAGGTCCTGGAGTTCCTTCCGAATCGGGAATACTGCTCGATATGATTCGTATGTATGCACCAACTAAAAGCATTTTGGGTGTTTGTTTGGGCGAACAGGCAATAGCCGAAGCATTTGGCGGGACATTGATTAATCTTACAGAAGTACATCACGGTGTAAGTTCCATGATCGATGTGTTGGAAGAAGATGTTCTGTTTAACGGTTTGTCAAAACGGCTGGAAGTGGGACGTTACCACTCGTGGGCTGCCGAAAAATCAACTATGCCCGAATGTTTGACCATTACGGCTGTCGACGAAGAAGGAATGATTATGGCATTGGCTCACAAAACCTACGATGTACGAGGCGTTCAATTTCATCCAGAATCGGTACTGACGCCAGATGGAGAGAAAATGCTTAAGAACTGGCTGGGATAGCAGTACACCAGTTCTGAAGTACATGAATTAATCAGCAATTGAAGAAAGTAGTTCTTTCAATTCTTTATCTGTAAGATTTTCTTTTTCCGATTTGTCAAAAATGGATAGTAAATAAACCGTGGAGTCGGTTACAATAAAATGAGTAATAATTCTTGTTCCACCAAATTTTCCTTTGCCTTTTGAAGCAATGGAAAGTCGAATTTTAGCAACCTTTACCAAGCGAGATGTCATATTTGGGATTTACTTTGAGAATTTGAATCAAAGACAAAAGATCTGTTTTTAAAGAAGGATATTTTTTAATAAGCCTTTTGGCTTGCATCTCGAAAACATCAATTGTTTTTACTTTATAACTCATTCAGGAAGTCTTCGGCGTAACGTGCTGATTTTTTGCCAGTTTTAATTAATTTTATTTCATCAACAGCATCTTTCATTTCTGACAACATTTGAGCTTTCTTGTCTGTTAATGGTTTTGCTTTTACATAAGAAATGCTTCGCAATACATCCATTAATGAAATGGCTCTGTTGTCGGGTATTTCTAATAAAATTTTCATACTAAATTCAATTGATAAATTTATTTCTCGACAAAGATAATTTAAAATAGTGCTTATCCACATCGGTCAAGTGTTTTTGCTAATATACTATATTTCAAGCATTTATATAAATGGCGAAATCGAAGCTAATTCATTGACATAATGGCTGTTGTGCTTTTTAACCTTTATCGAAAGGGATAAGCAGTTTTAAAATTTTCAAATTGATTATTTTTCAATGTTTAAACTTTAATTATAAGAAAATATTCGAAATTGATCAATTGCGAATAATTTCGTTGCAACATTTTTCGCAATCACCAGTATTTACAAACATACTATTGATATATAAGCAATTAAACTAATACATATTATGGATATTAATCCCCTTTTTTATTCAAAAAATTCAACATTATTCCCCTTTTAGGGGGTTAGGGGGCACTCTTATGAAACAAATATTAAATCAACTTTTTAATCATCAATCACTTACCAAGTACGAAGCTGCCGAAGTGATGACCAATATTGCCGCAGGAAAATACAATGACTCTCAAATTGCAGCATTTATTTCTGTGTATTTGATGCGTAGTATCGAGCTCGACGAGGTGATTGGTTTTCGAAATGCTTTGTTAGAATTGGCAATTCCAATGGATTTATCAGAATTTGATCCGCTCGACATTGTTGGAACAGGCGGTGATGGTAAAAACACATTCAATATCTCCACTTGCAGTTGTTTTGCTGTGGCAGGAGCAGGTTACAAAGTAGCTAAACATGGTAATTACGGAGCTACTTCGGTGAGTGGCTCGTCGAATGTGTTGGAATATTTTGGCGCAAAATTTACAACGGATATCAATATTGTAAAACGGTCGCTGGACGAAGCGGGTTTTGCGTATTTACATGCTCCGTTTTGCAATCCGGCAATGAAAAATGTGGCACCGATACGAAAAAATATCGGCGTTCGGACTTTTTTCAATGTACTCGGACCACTCATTAGCCCTGTGCGTCCGCAATATCAATCTTTAGGTGTGTATAACCTTAAAATGATGCGGTTGTACAATTATATTTACCAAAATCTGGATGTACAATATTCAATTATACATTCGATGGATGGATATGATGAAATTTCCCTAACCGATACTTGTAAAATAATGACCAATCAGGGCGAATCTGTTTATACGCCAGAACAACTAGGTTTCAAAACCTTGAAACAAGAAGAACTATGGGGTGGAAACACCATAGATGAAGCGGCTCAAATATTCATGAATGTACTTGAAAATAAAGCAACCAATGCCCAGCGCGATGCGGTAATTATCAACACTACTTTTGCCATTCAGACACGCCGCCCTGAAAAAACCCTGGAGCAATGTAAATCAGAAGCAACTGAATCGCTCGAAAGTGAAAAGGCGAAAAAAGCATTTGGGAAGTTTGTGGAGATATATAAATGAGCTACCCCTTAAAACCTTCCCGATGAATCGGTATAAACTGCGGGGACTTAAATTAGTTTGGATAATGAAAAATAAAAATGTAGACGAAGCTAACTTAAACTACTCCCCTTCGGGGAGGTTGGGTGGGGCTTCAATTTTGGACAAAATATTAGCATCTAAAGCCATTGAAGTTGCTTCGTGCAAACTCTCAACACCAATTTCTGCATTAGAAAAGGCGCCGGCATTCTCCCGTAAATGTCTGTCGATGAAGGAAAGTTTGCTCGCTTCAGAATCCGGAATTATTTCGGAGTTTAAGCGTAAATCACCGTCGCTGGGTTGGATTCATGAAGATGTGGATGTGGTAGATGTAACTTTGGGTTATTGTGCTGCAGGTGCTTCAGGAATTTCTATTCTTACTGATTTTGATTTTTTTGGCGGAACGCCCATGGATTTGATGGCTGCCCGACAGTTTATTAATTGTCCGATATTGCGGAAAGACTTTGTAATTGACGAATACCAGCTGTATGAGGCAAAAGCAATTGGTGCAGATGTGATTTTATTGATTGCTGCGGCATTGACAGTAGAACAAACACTGGAACTTGCCCGTAAAGCGCACGAATTGGGACTGGAAGTATTGTTGGAAGTTCACAATGCACAAGAAATTGGACATGCTAACGAATTTGTAGATATGATGGGCGTAAACAACCGTAACCTGAAAACTTTTGAGCAAAATATTCAGACTTCGTTCGATTTAGTTAATCTGATATCTAATCATTTTGTGAAATTGAGCGAAAGTGGCATTTCAAAAGTGGAAACAGTAAAGGAGCTCCGAAAAGTTGGTTACCGAGGCTTTCTTATGGGCGAAAACTTTATGAAAGAAGAGAATCCTGTAAAGGCATTAAAAGAATTTATTAGCCTTTTAAATCCACTCCCGATGAATCGGGATAAACTGCTAGGGACTTAAAAATGTCACACATGAACGAAATGAAGATATTAGACGATGGTAATATAATCTCCTCCCCTTTGATAAGGCTTGTAGGGGCTGTAAAAATTTGTGGGATGAAATATTCCGAAAATATTCGGGCAGTTGCCGAATTACATCCTGATTTTATGGGTTTTATTTTTTACCCGAGATCGACAAGGTATGCCGAACCATTGGAAATTACTACATTGAATGCAATGCCTCCTACTATAAAAAAAATCGGTGTTTTTGTAAACGAAAATCTTGAAAATATTCTCACCATCTGCTATAAATATAAGCTTGATGGTGTGCAACTTCATGGAACTGAATTGGTAGAAATGTGCATCGAATTAAAAAAAGTTGGATATATTGTTATTAAGGCTTTTCCTGTTGCCGAAGCATATAATTTTAAGGTGACTAAAGCGTATGAAGGAGTGTGCAATTATTACTTATTCGACACTAAAACCGATGCCTATGGCGGTTCGGGAGTGAAATTCAACTGGGGATTATTGGATGAATATGTAGGTGAAACCTCATTTTTACTCAGTGGTGGCATTGCTGCCGACGATGCTGAGTCAATTTTGAAAATTGAACATCCTAAGTTTGCCGGAATTGATCTCAACAGCAAATTTGAAATAAAACCTGGTGTGAAGAATGTGGAATTGCTGAGAAAATTTCTTAGCCCCCTAAATCCCCCTCCTCATTCATCGGGATAAACTGCGGGGACTTTAAGACTTAATCTATAACAATAGTTCGTTATAAAATAATTAATTTCACGCAAAGACGCAAAGTCGCCATGAAAACTCTAGAGTTTTCTTTCTGCATCATTTTGTTATATTGTTTATTTTCAAACATTTGATTCTTAAATTTGCGACTTGGCGTCTTTGCGTGATAGTTAAGACGCAAAAAATATCGATTCTCGATACTTTACACTTAAGTAAGTAGAAGCAAGTTTAATAATCAGTTTTATAACGAACCATTGTATAACACAAGTAAAAAAAATATTAATTTCACTTTCCCGCAGTTTATCCCGATTCATCGGGAGTGGATTTAGGGGGCTGAATTTGGAAGTCAATCATGAACAGAATTAATCAATTATTTAAACAAAAATCCGAGAACATCATTTCGGTATATTTTACGGCAGGTTTTCCGAATTTAGAAGATACAGTTCCAACACTGGAATGTTTGCAATCAAACGGTGTGGATTTGGTAGAAATTGGTGTGCCTTTTTCCGATCCGATGGCTGATGGTTTGGTGATTCAAAATAGTAGTCTTCAGGCATTGAAAAATGGGATGAGCATTCGAAAACTTTTAGAACAACTTACCAATATCCGTGATAAAATTCATCTTCCGCTTATTATGATGGGTTATTTAAATCCTATAATGCAATTTGGATTGGAGGCATTTTGTAGCGAATGTAAGCGTGTTGGAGTGGATGGAATGATTATTCCTGATTTGCCAATGTCCGATTTTTTAGCTGATTATAAATCAATTGCCGAACGATATGGCTTAGAATTTATTTTCCTGATTACTCCAGAAACTTCCGATGCACGCATTCGACAAATTGATAGTCAGACCAATGGCTTTATTTATATGGTTTCGTCGGCAGCCACCACCGGAACTCAAACATCATTCGATAATAAAGTGGAGTATTTTAACCGCATCAACAACATGCATCTTAAAAATCCTAGATTAATCGGGTTTGGTATTTCCAATAAGTCTACACGCGATATGGTTTGCAAGTATTCTTCGGGAGCCATTATTGGTAGCGCTTTTATCAAAGCATTACTTGAAACTCACGATGTGAAAAATGGAGTAGAGTTATTGTTGAAAAATTTAAAAAAATAATTTCTTTTATATTTGTAAACAAAAGTATATTAAAATGATTATAATGCATTTAGTTAACTACAAAGTGAATTATTATAAACAATTGCTAATTAAATACATAAAAAGCTTTCCTTTATGGGGAAAGCTTTTTTGGATGTAACATTAAAGAAAAAAATTATTTTTTTGCTTCAGATACTGATACTTTTCTGAATTCTTTCAATAATTTTTCAATTTCAAGAGAGGCTTTACGGGCACGAGTACCTGCAGCTTTATTGCCTTTTTCAACTTGTAAATCTGCATCTGTAGCAAAAGTCGCACATTCGGCTTTAATCTTTTTTACTAATTGTTCCATTTTTTTTAAATTTTTTTTTAGTTAATAATTGGCTGTAAATTCACAGTCGGAATATTTGCTGCAAATATAATCATTGTTAGTGATAAATTATATTCCAACAACATTAAATCTGATATTTTTAAAAAAAAATGTAGAAATGAATGTAAATTCAGTATATTTTGAATGTCTTTTAACTAACTCCAAGCTTTTGAAAGAAATTTATTCAAAAAATAAGGTTCTGTAACGTTTCGGGTTGGTAAGTTTTTTTACACATAGAATACATAGCTTGATAATTATATTCGTGATTCAGCATTCAACCTAAAAGATTTAGATCACATAGGAATAAAACTTCGTTTTATTTTCTTGTTAATCAGTCTGTTTGCTGAGGCAAAACTATGAGTACTAAGTCTTAAAATTCAAAAAAGATAGCTATTTGAACTATGTGTTGAAATAATACCTTCCTGATTTCACACACATTATTCGTTATAAGCTCTGATTCTTTACTAATTGATAATACATTTAGATGGTCAGTATCGCCGAAATATCCAATTTAGTTGATTGTGATGATACAGCTTCTCAAATAGGTGCAGTGAACGTAATTAAATTTATTAAATCCGAAATAAGATTAAGACTTTAAGCTTTAATACCGATGCAATTGGTTTTGAAATTTCGTTACAACCCAAACTCAAATCGTATCACTCCAAAGATCTTATAATTTCGACTGACTTAGTGTAGACTTTACAGCTTTGGCTCATTTAGACAGTATCGAAAAAAATAATATAAAAATTTGTTTGATGTAAATATTTTTGATTGACTTATCAAACATTCAGTAAATTCTATCGAACTTTGCAATCTAAGACAACAACTGAAAAATATTGATTAAATTTTCAAAATAAATGAACAACTAAGAATTGAAGTGAAGTGGATAAAAACACCAATAATGGATTGGCGCATCTTACTCACTATTTTCAGAATCAAGTAAATGGTGTTTCTCAGCATTATAAAACTCAATAAAAAGAGAATTTTTTATACAAATTTCAATTGAACTGAAATTAGTTGAAGAACCTCGAATGCAACAACTTTTGCCAATGATTTTTGATATTCCATTCCCTCCTCCAAAAGATTACGATTATATTTTTATAGATTTATTTGCTGGAATTGGAGGATTCAGAATTCCAATGCAAGAATTAAACGAAAAATAAGTCTTTACAAATGAGTTAAATTTTCGTGCACAAAGAGCAAATGAATTAATTTTTGGAGAAGTTCCATTTGGAGATATAACAAAACTCGACTTAAATATTGTTCCAAAACATGTAGTGTAAACTGCTGGGTTTCTTTGCCAACCTTTCAGTATATCTAGAAAGATGAAGGGCTTTGAAGATACAAGAGGAACTCTAATTTACAATGTTTTTAAAATTATTGAGTTGAGACAACCTTATGTCGTATTTCTTGAAAATGTAAAACTTTTGTTACATCACTAAAAAGGTCAGACCCTTAAAATAATAATTAAAGTTTTAGATAAACTTGGGTATATTGTGTCAACAAAAGTTTTAAATGCCTCTGATTTTGGTGTACCTCAAATTAGAGAGAGATTAATAATTATTGGTCATAAGACCAATAAATTTGATTTTACGAAGCTCAAAACGAAACCCAAACCAACCCTTAAAGATTTTTTGGAGAAAGATTCAAAATATGAAAACTTAAATGAGCCATACTTTAATTGATGACTTCAAAAACCAGGAAAGCGGACTTATTTTTATAGGGTATAGAAATAAAACGATTAGAAAAGCAGGCGTTCGACCTGAAACAGAAAATTTATCCAGATTTCATAAACAACCCAATCACATATATTCGACTGAAGGTATACATCCTTCACTATCCTCTCAGGAAACATCTGGAAGATTCTGGATTTATGACAATAATAATGTGAGGAAACTAAAAATTAAAGAATGTTATAATATTTTGGGGTTTCTAGATAATTATAAAATGATTAATAATACAACTGAATTGTATAGTCAAAATGGTAAATCTGTTTGAATTCCAATGATAAAAGATATAACTAGAGAAATTAAAGAACAATTATTATAGATGTAAAAACTACAAGTAACACTTTGCCTTTTTTAACAGAACAATAAAATGCGAACACAAAAACATTGGTTGTAGTTGCCATAGTATTTATATGAAAACACATAAGACGAGTTGGTTTGAAATAATTCTAGAAGTTTCATCTGAAAGTATCTTGCAATTTATTGAAAATAATATAGATACAGGCATTATATTAATGACCGAGGGTTGTTCTGGATATTGTTCTTTGATTTATTGCGCAATTTAAATAAACACGAAAAAAAGTCATTTTAGGAAGTGGATGGAAAGCACGTGAACTATCACTACAACTACTTTAATTCAATCTTTTGTTAAATGTTGGATAAATGGAACTCAACAATGAATTGTATCACCAAAGTATTTGTTATATTATTTACTTGAATTTGCTTTCATATTCAATCCTATCTATCAACATTTAGAGGGAATGTGTTTTTAAAGGGAAATACTATAATTGGTTACACTTCAACAAAGACATTCAAAGTGTTAATATATGTGATTGATCTAAAGGGATAGGCAATATATGTTATATAACATATTATTTTTTGTCCACAATCTGTATTGAAATGGACTTTACATTAAGTTTTGATTTTTATGTTCTAGAAGTTGCAGAAGTGTAAGTTGTTTGGGATTTTTCATAATAAAGTGCCCGTTATTTTGTATGCTTACTCTAATTTGTCGAGCTGCAAAGGGGCTCTGAAAATACTAAAACAGAGATAAAAAAATGTAAACACAATTTCCTATTGTAAAAACACATTAGATTATTTTTAAATAATCTGGGAAAAATTAAGAATAGCTTTAAAAATCAACTCAATACAACTTTAGTTTTATGTATTTATTTGGTTTGTAACATATCATTGTTCGCATTAAATCCTTCAAAATATAATTTAATTGGTTCGGATCAGCTCCATAAAAAAGACAATGTTTTATATAAATTAAGAACGACTAAAAATCGATTCAATTTATTATTGAAAAATATGGTGCAAAATATATTGACGGTAAGGATTATTAAAAGAAAATCAATGAGTTAGAACTAGTTTTCAACAAACAACTTAAAAAAAATAATTCTATTGCGATAAAGTCTATTCACAATAAACTGTTTAAACCTCAGAAAGATGCTATTCTTTCATCTCCTGCTAACGATTTTGAACAAATAATGTTGGTTAGTCGAAAAGTGAACGTGGAAAAATGGGATAATCCTACTTTAATTGAAGGTTGGCAAACAAGTCCTTATTGGCATTATGGTAAATGTGGAACTATGAAAGAATTATTTCAAAATGAAAAGCATAGAATTATTAAGTCAATTTCAGAAAAAGAAATCAAAGATTAATAAGCGTTTCTTTTGACATTATAAATTTTAAATAATCAAGAAAATCTCAAAAAATGAATTTTTAAATAGATGAAAATGAAAAAAATGAATTACAAAAGTATCGCTGCCGGATTATTACCACTTGTAAGCATTACAGGCATTGCTGCCGAAAAAGCTCAATTAGTAAAATCACCTAATGTGATTTTTATTTTAGTTGATGATATGGGTTTTGGTGATCTTAGTATTTGTGGACAAAAGAAATTTTCTACGCCAAACATAGATAAAATGGCGCAAGAGGGCATGTTTTTTAACAATATGTATTGTGGTTCAACTGTGAGTGCACCTTCACGTGCTAGTTTAATGACAGGTAGAAACACGGGTCACTGTTCAGTACGTGGCAATGCACCAGATCAAATTGTTGGTGATAAAGAACTTACAATTGCAAAAATATTTAAAAATGCCGGCTATAAAACCGGAGCAGTTGGAAAATGGGGTTTGGGCACTATTATGCCCATTGATGATCCCAAAAGAAAGGGATTTGATTATTTTTATGGATATATCAATATGTGGCATGCTCATAATCTTTATCCTGAATTTTTATACGAAAATACAACTAAAATTAAATTGAATAATAAAAATAAATTAGTTGATGGTGAAGACCCATGGTTAGATCCAATTATTGAGGGAAAAGGTGTTGCCGAAATTAAAAACGATTATGCACCATTTTTATTCGATAAAAAGGCTGCATCCTTTATTGAGAAGAATAAAGATGATCAATTTTTCTTGTATCTTGCCTATAATACACCACACGCCAATAACGAGGGTAAAAACGATGGTATGGAAGTCCCTGACTACTATGAATTTGCAAACACGGATTGGCCTCAACAGGAAAAAGCATTTGCTGCCATGATGAAAAATCTTGACAATTCAGTTGGTATGATTCTTCAACAATTAAAAAAATTGAATATCGATAAAAATACAATTGTAATGTTCTGTTCTGATAATGGTCCTCACCAAGAAGGTGGACATAAAACAGATTTTTTTGATTCAAATGGCATTTATAGGGGTAAAAAACGCGATTTATACGAAGGCGGTATCAGAACTGCATTTATAGCTAGATGGCCTGGTAAAATTAAAGCAAATTCAAAAGCTAATCAGAACTTTGCATTTTGGGATATGCTTCCAACATTCGCAGATCTTACCAAATCAAAAAGTAAGTTTACAACAGATGGTATATCTTTTTTACCAACATTAATTAGTAAAGAACAAAAAGCTAAGCATGAATATCTTTATTGGGAATTTTATGAAAGTAAAGGCAAACAAGCCATCATTAAAGATAATTGGAAAGCTATTAAGTTAAAAATAAGCGAACCAACAGAGGAGACTGTTTTTGAATTATATGATTTAAAAAATGATGTGGAAGAAACTAAAAATGTCGCACAATCAAATCCCGAACTTGTAAATCAATTTGAAGAATTATTTAAAAAGGCTCGAACTAACTTCGAAATTGTCCCACTTTATAAGGAGGATATAATTAAAAAATAAATTATTTTAGTTCTAATTTACTAAAATAGAATTAGGATTATGTTTTTATTAGATTTATTTGGGTGCATATTATAGTAGTGTTGGCTTAATGAGATTTGGAACAAAATGCATAGAAAGACTTACAATTGATAAAAGAGTGGAAGTAAGAAATTAAGAATGAGGGAGTAAGTAATTATTTCCTCATTTTTTGTAAGAGCTTATCAACAAACTTTTCAGAGTTGTAATAATTTGCTAACTTTGCACAACTTAAAATGGCTCCGTAGCTCAGCTGTATAGAGCGTCAGATTCCGGTTCTGAAGGTCATGGGTTAGAATCCCATCGGGGTCACATAGAAATTAACTTTAAATCCATATAAATCAAATATTTATATGGATTTTTTGTATTTAAAATCTCTAATGAATATTGTTCTTGCTCGTAGTAATATTTTTCGATTTTTACTTGCTTTAGTTAGCAATTTGGGTCATTAAACCCTAATACCACTAAATTTAGGTATTCTATTTCTTTTTTTTAATCATAGAAATTTTTGTAGTAATTTCAAATTTTCTACACTTGCTATTATCTTGTATCATTACGTGATTCTTTAAATAATATCACCCATTTTGATAAATACACAAATTGTATAATTTGATTTTCCAAAGATTCATTCAATAAACCTAAAAAAACTTAATGAGTATCGGGTGTTGTACCTAAAATTCATTTTTATAGCTAACACAAGGAA
>JACDZH010000451.1 GCA_013426815.1 Paludibacter sp. | reverse complement strand
CGCGCCATATCCGGCTCGCCAGTGAGGCCATCCTCCTGGGCGACGGCCCGCGCTGCGACTACCTGAATATCGACAAGATCATCAAGGCGGCCAAGCACAGCGGGGCCTGCGCCATTCATCCGGGCTATGGATTTCTCGCCGAAAACCCGGACTTTGCCAAGGCCTGCGAAGATGCCGGCATTATCTTTATCGGCCCCACATCGAAGGTGATCGCTGATCTCGGCAACAAGGTGATCGCCCGCAAGATCATGGCGGACGCGGGCATCCCCATGGTGCCCGGCACCCCCAACCTCTCGCCAGGAGATGCCGGGGTTGAGGAGGCGCTGAGCTTTGCCGCTCAATACGGCTACCCCATCATGCTCAAGGCCACCTGCGGCGGCGGCGGACGCGGCATCCGGCTGATTGAGTCCGATGAACAGATGCGCAAGGAGATCCCGGTGGCCCGCTCCGAGGCCAAGGCCGCCTTCAATGACGATTCCGTCTATCTGGAAAAGGTGGTGCTCCAGCCCAAGCATGTGGAGGTGCAGATCATCGCCGACAGCGAGGGAACCACCCTTCATCTCGGCACCCGCGACTGCTCCATCCAGCGCCGCAACCAGAAGCTCATTGAAATCGCTCCTTCCATGATCGGCAACAAGGAGCTGCTCGACGAAATCTGTCAGACCGCGGTCAAGGCGGCCAAGGCATCCAACTACACCAATGCCGGCACCGTCGAGTTTTTGATCGACAAGGATTTCAACTACTACTTCATGGAGATCAATACCCGGGTGCAGGTGGAACACACGGTCACGGAGATGATCACCGGCATCGATATCGTCCGCACCCAGATCAAGCTGGCGCTGGGCAAAACGCTCTCCTTCCGCCAGGAGGACGTCCAGCTCCGGGGCCATGCCATCGAGATGCGGATTAACGCCGAAGACCCGCAGGCCGATTTCATGCCCGAGGGCGGCAAGACCGTGTCCCTCTACCGCTCGCCCGGCGGTTTCGGGGTTCGTCTCGATGGCTTTGCCTATCAGGGCTACACCATCCCCCAGGTCTATGACTCCCTGCTGGTGAAACTCACCGTCCATGGTTTCTCCTGGAATGAAACCGTCTCCCGGGTCCGCCGCTGTCTGCAGAATTTCGACATTGCCGGGCCGAAAACCACCATCCCCTTCTACCTCAATATCTTGCGAGATCCGGATTTCATCCGAGGTGATTTCGACACCTCGTTTCTCGAGACCCACCCGCAACTCTTTGAGTATCAAGAGGCGCCCAATGAGGCCGAGAAACTCTCCCGGCTCATTGCCGAGATTCATCATCGCGGCAAAAACTCGTACGCCCTTTAACGGATTTTTTTAATATTCTTGAATTCTTACACTACTCTCCAGGTTCATCTCAGGTTT
>JACDZH010000450.1 GCA_013426815.1 Paludibacter sp. | reverse complement strand
CATTCCTCGGCACGATGCGGGGGATAATGTCAAAGGGCAGAATCTTTTCCGTGCCCTCTTCCAGGCCATAAACGTTGAAGGTGATTCCCATCTTGAGTAAAAGGGCCTCAGCCGCCTTCTGGCGCATGGCCAGGTCTCCCGGCGGCAGCGACTCGATCTTGTCCACCAGCAGTCGGACTCCGGGGCGGGGGCTGCCGTCGGGCTCGATCAACTCATCGTAAAAATTCCCGGGATCATACCCGTTGAATGTCTCCATTACGTTTCTTTCTCCATCGACGCCATAGTGTGTGAACGGGATTTGGTCATTGATCGGTGTTCTCTTGCCGGTGCTTTCTCAACAAAGAAGGTGCTTTTACCAGCACAGCGCGGGAAACGGAGTTACGGGAACCCTTTCTCCAGGGAAACCGGGGAGATTCTTCCCCTTGCGTTTTGCGAGCAGCCAGGGATTGAAGATCTCGGATCTCTGGCAGGGGTTTCAAATACCGTGCCGGAACTTCTTTTTTATAACTGCAATCAAGTGATTTTTCTAACGTGCTTGAATTGTATCACAAACAAAGGATGACAGGAAAAGATACATGGTCGTTCTGTTTTTTCGCGCTTGCAGAAAAGTTTTGTTTCATGCGAAAATGGTACCATTTCCATTGAATTATTTCAATAATGTAAATTTTCTCTGTTTGGATTGGGGGATATGGGGGAGTTTTGCGGACCGGCCTTCCGTGTCGCGGGTGGCCGGACATGGCAGGGTGCGTCCAGGCAAAACCGGCGGTGAGATCAAGGGCGATCAAGACGTGGGGGAGGATGAGCGTGGCAAGGCGGGAGGCGGCAGCATTCTCCGTTTCTCTCGCATTTTTGTATGGTGCAAGGCCAGGGCATGAGGGTACCCTGAGAGGCTCATGCCCCCTGACCTGCTTTAAGGGAAGCATCTCGTTTTCTCTTTGGAGAAAAAACGAGGTGGGCATTTCTTACATCTTTTTGTAACTGATTGCCTCGACTGGGCATTGGGTCAGGCATGTTCCGCAATTGGTGCAGTTTATTGTCGAAGGTCTGGTGTCCATGGAGCAGGTCCTGCTGCACGCGTCACAGTTTGTGCATTTTTCATCTGCCACCACCTTGATCAGGGCGAAGCGGTTGACGAGATCGAGCAGTCCTCCGGTGGGACAGAGGAATCTGCACCAGAACCGGGAGATGAGCAGACCGCCAAGGAAGAAAATAGCGACGAAGGCAATGGTCTTGGAGAGCCAAAGGGTGTTTGCATGTTCAAAGGTGAGAAAGACGGAATTGAAAAACTCCCCGCTTCTGATGGGTATTGCCCAGCGCGGATTGTTGAGGATAAAGAAATAATAAAGGGTCAGGGCCAGCATAAGATATTTCACATTTCCTGCGATTTTG
>JACDZH010000449.1 GCA_013426815.1 Paludibacter sp. | reverse complement strand
CGCACGCCGGGTGGTGTGGGGAGGGCGGGAGAAAAACCCGCCCTTACCCGATTAGCCGATTCAGTTTAATAAGAAGCTTCTTTCCCCTCGCTTTCATTGCGGGTGTGCCGATGGCAACAAGTTCCTTGAGGTGGAAAAGCGCAATGGGCCGCAAAGGCTCGTACCGTTCGGCGAGGTCGTAAAGCGCCTGCATGGCCGTTGTCTTCACGATACTGCTGCGGTCATTCATGTAACCCGTCAGAACGTCGATAACCTCTGCTTGCTCGGGCTCCGAGAGCGGTAACCGCGCCAGCATCGGTGCCACGTGCCAACGCACTTCTGCCTGCGCTACGTTGGCAAAAAACTTTAGCAATGACTCTTTATGAGGCACTAAGTACTCTGGATGGACGGTTGTCACTTTTTCCGCTGCGTCAGCGCAGCGCATCCGTATTACCGGGTCATCCGAAACCAGCCCCGAAAACAGATCATCAAACAGCTCCGGCTCATTCAAAACCATGGCAACTACTTCGTTCGACTTGCCGATAGATCGCCTGTCACTGCCCTTGAGCATCTCCAAGAGAGGGTGCATCGGCGCTGTTCGTGACTCATTGCATCGGTTGTCGGATAACCGTCTTCCATTTCTCCGGGGCTGCCTTCCTGATGTCGCTGAGGTAGATCTCATGATGTTTTCCTCTCAGTTTACCCCCAGCGTTTGCAATGAACTTGTGCAACCGCTCAATAGTCGGTCCTTCCGCCGAGAACGGGCCGATGTGCATGATCTGCGCGCACGTTTCTTCCGACAAAGACGCAAACCGAATTTCCCCAAGCGCAGGCAGCTTCTTCTTCCTCCGAACCTCCTCAACTGCCTTATCGACCATCCCACGGGTAATGAAGTCCGGCTGCATGATCATCATGGTCCACTTCCAGTTGGACTTGTCGTCTACCGAGAAGCTTGACATATCGTCCGCCCACCAGAGCCCTTCCAACGGCATCACGCCATAGTCGATCGCCAGCGTTCCCTTCTTCACCATGAACTTGATGGCGTAAGATAAGGCAAATAGAGCCTCCACTACGGCCTGATAAACCGTTGAGGTGTTTGGATCGCCTTCCCCATCGATCAGCAGATAATTCATCGTAGGAACCTCCAGTTTTTCGACAGCCTTTGCGGACGGCTGGTACAGGTGCTTTAGTTCCTTCTTTAGATCTATCTTCTTCATGCTGCTCCTCCAAACGGCTAACAGTGTGATAGGCAGAATGGGCCAATATGGGATACTATGCAAATTCTGTATAGTATCTTCCTGAATATCAGGCACTCCTTATTTGTCCTGTTTATTTATATAACTTTTTGAGAATACATGATGCAGCGGGCAAAAACAAGATCATCAATAACATAAAAGACATGGGACGGATT
>JACDZH010000448.1 GCA_013426815.1 Paludibacter sp. | reverse complement strand
TCTTCCGAAAAGTTTCGTCCTAACCCACAAACTTAAACTTAGATTCATGGAGTGAGTAGAGGCGAAGTTTGAAGAAGTCTTGGTCGCGGAAGCCAAAAGCAGTTGAGAGAATTCCGCGGATTTTTCTGTTGATGCCTTCCATCATTCCGCTGGTAAGATGCGTTTTGTAGTAACTGAGAATTCCTTTCGCATGGCTCAGCAATGTTTTAGCCATAGCGTGGAGTTGACGGATGCCGCTAGCTTTGGCTTTCGCGCACCACTCACGCATGAATGCCCACGCTTTGCGCCCGTCAGTTTGCCCCCAGAGCAAGCCAAGCTCCTCCTTGAGCAGGTAGGCGCATTGAAGCGGCGCGTTGAGGACGAGAGCACGTTCGAGGCGTGCTGCGGCATCCTTTTCCAAGTTGTCCTTGCGGTGCAAAAGCAGCCAGCGAGTCCCCTTGATCGCTTTCTTGGCATCCTCCTCGGACGCCTCGCGAACCAGTTGGCGGCGGATGTCATCGAGCTTTTCGTTCATCATCTTGATCACATGGAAGTGGTCGAAGGTCAGGATCGCGTGCCGGGCGTGCAGGCGGACACTGGCCGCGTAGGCTCCGCTCATATCCATGGCCACCGCCCGGAGCTTACCTCCGCTTTGTTTGAACCGGCGCCAGAACTCACGCAAAGCCTCTCCGCCCCGGCCCTGGCCCACCCAGATGATGCGGCCGCTCTCCAGATCCAGCACGAGAGTCACGTATTTTTTCGCCTTACCCAAATATATCTCGTCGATGGCAATCTGGCGCACATGGCGGTAGCCGATGCGCTTGTAGTCCTTTTCCAACCGGGCCTTGACCACTGTCTTGATCGTATCCCAGCTCAGTCCGAGCCATTGGGCCACATCCGAGAGAGTCATCAGGCGTGCCAGATCGATGATCAATCGCGCCAACGGGCGTGTGATTTTTGTATATGGCAGGGCAAATGGAGGAGTTTGCTCGAATTCTTCCCCAGTTGTCGTGTTTGTCCATCGTGGCACCTTGACCTTGAGCAACACCGGCTTGAACCCAATCGAGACGCTTCGCAAGATGCGCCATCGAAACCCGTGCCTCCGCAGTCTCTGTCCCGCCGGAGCCTCCGGGTCCTTCTCTGGCTCGATCTCGAACATGATTTGCCCGCCCGCATAGTGGGTGCGCAGGTAGCGGTAATTCCGAACTCCAAAGGCATTGTGAAGAAGACTTTTCATTCCCCCGGAAAATACGCAGGGGCGCGCACTCTATGCCAACCAGTTTCGAAGAGTTTCGCCGGTCACAGAGAAGTCCCCCCTTCACAAGGGATCCATTTCGGCCATGGATTTTTCTGGGAACGGACGATATCGCACATGCTTTTTCGCCTCAGGATTGAGCTGTCCCCCCCAGAG
>JACDZH010000447.1 GCA_013426815.1 Paludibacter sp. | reverse complement strand
AACTGAAGATAATGGCTCTCCATGAAACCAAGTACGCTTTAGTCGGATGAACCATTATTTCTTTATCCTCAACAATCCGCGCTGGGCAATACCCATCAGAAGCGGGGAGTTTTTCAATTCCGTCTTTCTCACCTTTGAACATGCAAACACCCTTTGGCTCTCCAAGACCATTGCCTTCGTCGCTATTTTCTTCCTTGGCGGTCTGCTCATCTCCCGGTTCTGGTGCAGATTCCTCTGTCCCACCGGAGGACTGCTCGATCTCGTCAACCGCTTCGCCCTGATCAAGGTGGTGGCAGATGAAAAATGCACAAACTGTGACGCGTGCAGCAAGACCTGCTCCATGGATACCAGACCTTCGACAATAAACTGCACCAATTGCGGAACCTGCCTGACCCAATGCCCAGCCGGGGCGATCAGTTACAAAAAGATGTAAGAAATGCCCATCTCGTCTTCTCCAAAGAGAAGACGAGATGCTTCCCTTAAAGCAAGTCAGGGGCATGAGCCCCTCAGGATACCCTTATGCCCTGGCCTTGCACCATACAAAAATGCGAGAGAAACGCAGAATGCTGCCGCCTCTCGCCTTGCCACGCTCATCCCCCCCCGCGTCTCCATCGCCCTTGATCTCACCGCCGGTTTTGCCTGGACGCACCCTGCCATGTCCGGCCAGCCGCGACACGGCAGGCAGGTCCGCAAAACTCCACCCTACCCCCCCATCCAAACAGAAAAAATTTACATTATTGAAATAATTCCATGGAAATGGTAACATTTTCGCCTGAAACGAAACTTTTCTGCAAGGGCGAAAAAACAGAACAACCGTGTATCTTTTCCTGTCACCCTTTGTTTGTGATACAATTCAAGCACGTTAGAAAAATCTCCTCCTGCCAGTTATAAAAAGAAGTTCCGGCACGGTATTTGAAACCCCTGCCAGAGATCCACAAGCTTCAATCCCTGCCTGCCCGCAAAGCGCAAGGGGAAGAATCTCCCTGGCTTCCCCGGAGAAAGGGTTCCCGTAACCCCCTTTCCCGCGCTGGGCTGGCAAAAGCGCCTTCTTTATTCAGAAAGCAACGGCAAGAGAACAACGATCAATGACCGAACCCCGTTCACATACAACCGCATCGATGGAGAAAGAAACGTAATGGAGACATTCAACGGCTATGATCCCGGGAATTTTTACGATGAGTTGATCGAGCCCGATGGCAGCCCCCGTCCCGGAGTCCGGCTGCTGGTGGACAAAATCGAGTCGCTGCCGCCGGGAGACCTGGCCATGCGCCAGAAGGCGGCCGAGGCCCTTTTGCTCAAAATGGGGATCACCTTCAACGTTTACGGGCTGGAAGAAGGCACGGAAAAGATTCTGCCCTTTGACATTATCCCCCGCATCGTGCCGAGGAATG
>JACDZH010000085.1 GCA_013426815.1 Paludibacter sp. | reverse complement strand
TAAAATAAAAAACGTAAATTTTATTTACGTTTTAGAAAAGTAAAAACATAAAGCCTTTAATGACTTATTCTCGTGTGCTGTTTCAAAAGTCAGACAACCAATTGAGTCGTTCTTTAACTGGTTAAATGAAAAAACAAAAATTCAAAGAGCGATGAAAGTCAGATCAACTGCGGGATTACTTATTCATTTATTTGGCAAAATGTCTATTGCTTTCATTAATCTAATTTTTTAAATACTGATTCGCATTAATAATTATTGATATGTTTTATGTAATTTATGTTCAGCTAATCAGTCTTGTAACGTACATCTAAATACTTGTTACTATTTACACGGATTTGAAATTTTAACAATGGAAGGTAAAAGCATACTTAAAACAAATCAACAAAAACTAAATATTATTGTATTATCACATGGATCATACCTTGCTGAAATTACAACGTCTAAAGGTACTTTTGTTAAAAAGATTTTCAAAGAATAGTTTTTTGTGATTGATTTCACTAAAAAAAATCCACACATTAAAATACTTTAGATTTGGATGAACTGATTTTTTGTAAAATATTATTACATTTATAATTTGGAAGTAATCAATTCGTATGAATATAGAGATATTATTTTCTAAGTTTACTCCAATTATTCAATATTCCAATTTTTGAACTTTTGTTCCTTCAAACAGGTGCTAATTTTCCAAAAATGCCAATACTAATAGTACTAAATAAGATAGCTTTTTATTTGTGGATCACGCATTAAGCGAGAAGTTTAGCGTTTTTTAACATTTGCTACTGCCTGTCGTTCGTTAAGTTTAGAAAATACCTTTTTGATATGTTCTTTTCTTTCTAAATTTCAATAAGTAAAAATAGCATTATGTATTAAGATTTAAATATTTTATACTGAGCAATTTATTTAAATAGTTGATTCTAAAAATATTAAAAAATACGAAATAACTAATCTCCGACTTTAATAAATTGTCATATAATTATGAATAAATCGATTAATTCGTATTACTTTTGTAGAAACTTCCAATTGAAATGAAAATATTTTACAAACCTGCGTATACTTATTTTTTTGTAGATATCCTGTTATTGGTAATGAGTTTTTATGTTGTTTTGGATTGGTTTCCACTTACCACTAATACCCCATTCGATAAGTATTCTTTACCTTCGCTTTATTATGTTCTTTTTTGGATATTTTTTTCCTATATTTTTGGTCGATATAAATTATTAAAAGTACAAAAATATTTTAATTCAACATTAAGATTGTTAAATATTAGTTTGATTATCTTTATATTTTTCAAGTTAATAATCTCTTTATACTTTGATCGTTATTCGGATTATGTGCTATTTACAATTACTGTAGGTGCATTTTCTCTCAATTATTTGGCGTTAAGTTTATATTTTTCATACAGATATGCAATAGAATATAATGAATTTACGATTAAACCAGTTGGTATTCGTACAAATGCAACAGTTAAACCAAGTGTACCACTTGATAAAGAGAGTTACTTGCAATTGTGTTCAACAATCCGTTTCCATTCAGGTAATTCCATCTTGAAACTTTTACAAGATAATGTTGACTTAAACAGCGGAAATACATTGGTTTTTGCCTCGACTGATTCAAGGTTTTTGAAGTACCAGCCTCAATATCAATTTTCTACAATTATACAACTTGAAAAATTAAATAATATACAGGGAATCAATAAGATGCTTTCAATTGCAAACGAGAAATTACCCGATGATGGAATTTTTATTTGTTGTTTTGAATCGAAGAGCACCAATAAAAAACGATTTTTGAAGCGATATAAAAAGGGATTAAATTATATTTTATACAGCTTTACTTATTTTTTTCAAAGAGTTTTACCCAAAATAATATTAACACATAAGTTATATTATACCATTACAAAGGGTGCAAATCGTATACTTTCAAAATCAGAAGTTCTAGGCAGATTATATTGTTCGGGATATAAAGTAATTCGAGATAAGAAAGTTGGTCAATTAACATATATTATTGCACAACGCGTAAAACAACCTGAGTCACTTCAAAAGCGCACATACGGACCATTGATTCGCTTACGTAGATATGGTAAGGATGGAAAGTCGTTTGATGTTTATAAAATGCGAACAATGCATCCATATTCTGAATATTTACAGGGATATATATACGATAGAAACAATTTAAAAGACGGTGGAAAATTATATGGAGATATACGTGTTACAACTTTAGGCAGATTTATGAGAAAGTATTGGCTGGATGAACTTCCAATGATATTTAATCTCTTGAAAGGTGAACTTAAATTGGTAGGTGTGCGACCATTAAGTGCTCATTATTTTAGTTTGTACAGCAAAGAATTTCAAAAAAAACGTGTAAAATTCAAGCCGGGATTAATGCCTCCATTTTATGCCGATATGCCACACACACTCGAAGAAATTGAAGCTTCAGAGTTACGATATTTAAAAGCTTGCGAAACTAATGGAACTTTTAATACTGACCTGCGTTATTTCTTTTTAATTTTGAAAAACATTTTGTTGAAAAAAGTGAGAAGTTCGTAGTGATTGAAATATTATAAAAATCAATTTCGAATTTATTTTATTTATGTAAAGTATTTGGGAATTATTGCCCTAAAATAGTTTAGACTATGAAATTAATAAGTAAATTTTTCTTTATTATAGTTTTTATATTTTTCAATTTTGTCATTTTTGGGCAGGATATACCACAACATATTTCGTACACTCGTATTTACGATTTTTTGGATGAAATGGCGAGTGAAGGAATTTTTGAACTTAATTCTGTTGCAAAACCTTATGCCCGTACTTTTATTACTGATAAGCTTCTTGAAGCTGAAGCACAGAGTCAATTACTAAATAATAAACAACACAAGGAATTGTATTTTTTTTTGAATGAATTTGCTTTGGAACAAGAGAGATTGCCTGATTCCAAGTTGAACATTTGGAAAAACGAACTATCAAAGGCATCTTTTATACAACCAGCATTTCATTATCGGGATACATTTTTAAGAGTTCGTATCACTCCATTGGTTGGTTTACAAGTTACCCGCAATAAAAACGGAATTATTATAAAACGTTGGTATGGTGGTGAATTACAAGCTATGATTGGAAATCATCTAAGTATTTATGGGAGTTTGCGCGACATTTCATTTCAGGGTTCATTGTTATCACGTCCTTCATATTTAAACAATTATGCAGGTTGTGAATACAAAGAATCGACTGCCGGTGGCGATTTTAGCGATTCGCGTGGTGGAATAAAATATGCATGGAATTGGGGTTCATTTGGTTTGGTAAAAGAAAATGTGGTATGGGGCGATAATTATCATGGATCAAATATTCTTTCGGGGCGTGCACCTTCATTTCCAATGCTTATGTTGCACCTAAAACCTGCAAAATGGTTCGAAATGCAATATTTTCATGGTTGGTTAGTATCAAATGTTCTCGATAGTACGCGCTATTATGTTGATAATCTAGGTACTAAGCAATACCGAATGGCAAATAAATTTATGGCTGCTAATTTATTTACATTTAATCCGGTGCGTAATTTTAACTTTTCGGTAGGTAATTCAATTGTTTATTCCGAATCAAATGTACAGGCAGCTTATTTTATTCCGGTAGCATTTTACAAGTCGCTTGATCATTCTTTAACAAAAGGATTAAGTATTGAAAATCAAAACTCACAAATATTTTTAAATTTTAGTTCCAGAAATATCAAACATTTACATCTTTTTACTTCAGTTTATATCGATGAAGTAGATTTCAGTAGATTTAAACCGAGTAATCCCGAGAAGAATCCAATTTCTTATAAAGTTGGTGCAAGCTTAAGTAATTTTCCGGTACAAAGTTTATCGATAATTGGTGAATTTACCCGAACAAATATAATTAACTATAAACATTCGATTCCTGTACTTACATGGGCTTCAAACGGTTATAATTTAGGTAGTTATTTGGGTGATAACTCACAGGAAATTTATTTTGCATTGCGCTTTAAACCTATTCGTGGACTGGATTTTAGCCTGTCGTGGATTGAAGCAAAACACGGAAACGAATATTATTATTTGCGAAAGCCAAGTGCAGCCATTGGAACTATTATCAGTCAGCCGGTGTTGGGTGATATTTCTTGGAGCAATCAAACACTTGAATTCAACGCTCAATACGAAATTTTTAATAATGCCTATGCACTGTTTAACCTAAGTTTAAGCAATATTAATGAGTATGATTTAACTTCCACATCAATTGCAGGTGAATTACGTAAAACAGATTCAAATTATCCTGATTTCACACCAGCTTTTCTCGAAGGTAAAAATTCGACAATTACGTTGGGTTTTAGTATGGGATTTTAATAAAATAGTATAATAGATACTATTCCAAAGCATATTTTACAAAAGAATTAATATACGCAGTTACAAGAATTTGGTTACTAGTTACAAGTCTGTTTCTCTGAATATTAATCACAAAAAACATATCATTTAATTATTACATATTACTTACTATGAAACAATATACCGATTTATTAAATCGCGTTTTGGCAGAAGGTGTTCACAAAGAAGACCGTACCGGTACCGGTACTATCAGTTTGTTTGGTCATCAAATGCGTTTTAATCTTGAAGATGGTTTTCCATGCCTTACAACAAAAAAATTGCACTTAAAATCTATTATTCATGAATTATTGTGGTTTCTGAATGGTGATACAAATATCAAATACCTCGCAGATAACGGTGTTCGAATTTGGAATGAATGGGCAGATGAAAATGGTAATTTAGGACATATTTACGGTTATCAGTGGCGTTCGTGGCCCGATTATAACGGTGGACACATCGATCAGATTTCAGAAGTTGTAAATACAATTAAAAACAATCCTGATTCTCGTCGCATTATTGTAAGTGCCTGGAATGTAGTCGATATTCCGAATATGAATTTACCACCCTGCCATGCATTTTTCCAGTTTTATGTTGCCGATGGCAGGTTGAGTTTACAATTGTATCAACGCAGTGCCGACATTTTTTTGGGTGTTCCATTTAATATTGCTTCTTATGCTTTGTTATTGCAAATGATGGCACAAGTTACCGGATTAAAAGCGGGCGATTTTATTCATACGTTGGGTGATGCTCATATTTACACCAACCATTTAGAACAAGTTAAACTTCAACTTTCCCGCGAAGTTCGAACCTTACCTTACATGTTAATTAAACCCAACGTAAAAGATATTTTTTCGTTTCAATTTTCTGATTTTGAATTGATAAATTACGACCCACATCCCCACATTAAAGGTATTGTAGCAATTTAAAATCTAAGCTAAATATTTTTAAAAAAAATTTCAGATTAAAACATTAAGTATAAAAATGGATAATTCAAGTAGATTGTCCATTTTTATTTTGTAATTTTGCCTGCCTATCCCATAATTTGTATTGATATATTACTGCACACTTTTTCAAAAAATTATCGGTATCGAAATTCTAAGATAGGTTAAAAATGTCAATATAATGCATGTTTTCATGCAAATAACACTGATAGTTAGTAATTAAATTTAAAATTTTATGTCAAAAATTACAATTATTGCAGCGGTTGCCGATAACTACGCCATAGGGATTCAAAACAAGCTTCCCTGGCATTTGCCTGCTGATATGAAGCATTTTAAACAATTAACTACTGGTCATGCCATCATGATGGGAAAGCGAACTTTCGAAAGTTTACCACATGGACCACTTCCAAACAGAAAGAATATTGTTGTCACTTCGGTAATGTCCGAAGGTGTTAATGAAGGATATTTCGAAGCCGATTCATTGGAAGATGCATACTTTCTTTGTGAGCACGAAAAACAAATTTTTATTATCGGAGGTACTTCAATTTATAACCAGACAATAAATAAAGCTGATAAATTGAATATAACCTGGGTACATGGCGAATTTCAGGCTGATGTTTTTTTTCCTGAAATTGACTTTAAGGAGTGGAAAGAGATAAGTAGAGAGGATTTTCCTGCCGATGAACAAAATGCGTATCCATATTCATTTGTAGAATATAAACGAATAAAAATGAAATAATTTCTTTAAAAGATTTAATAAAACGCCATTCTTATTAAAGAGTGGCGTTTTATTATATGTTAAATCTACAAATTTTTCGTTAATATTAATTTTGCTAATAAACATTGCAATTAATTGCATAATGATTATCTTTGCGTACTTTTAATAAAATATTGAAACTTAAAACGCAAAACGATTACCATGAGTTATTTATTTAAACCTAAGAATTACCAACCCATACTCAACCTCCAACAAACGGAATTGGGAATAACTAAAATTAAAGATTTTTTTCAATCCAATTTATCTTCAGAACTACGGCTGCGCCGAGTGACTGCGCCACTTTTTGTGCTTCGTGGTACCGGAGTTAATGATGATTTGAATGGTGTAGAACGTGCTGTTAATTTTCCAATAAAAGATATGAATGATGCCCGTGCAGAAGTAGTACACTCTTTGGCAAAGTGGAAACGTCTAACACTGGCAGACTACGGCATCGAAAATGGTTATGGTATTTATACCGATATGAATGCAATACGTGCAGACGAAGAATTGGGAAATTTACATTCACTTTATGTCGATCAATGGGATTGGGAACGGGTAATAATGGCTGAAGAACGCAATATTGATTTCCTGAAAATGATAGTAAAAAGTATATATGCTACTTTTTTGCGTACTGAATATTTGGTTTCGGAAAGTTTTCCGGAAATAAAACCATGTTTACCTTCAGAAATTACGTTTATTCATGCAGAAGAATTGCGGAGACTTTATCCAAATCTGAATTCAAAAAAAAGAGAAACCGAATTTACAAAAAAATACAAAGCTGTTTTTGTTATTGGCATTGGTGGACCTTTGGGCGATGGAGTAAAACACGATGGACGTGCTCCCGATTATGATGACTGGACAACGATAGCTGAAAACGGTTTAGCAGGACTGAATGGGGATTTAATATTATGGAATCCAGTATTGGAACTTGCTTTCGAAGTATCGTCAATGGGAATTAGGGTTAATAAAACAGCACTTTTACGTCAATTGGAAATGGAAGGAAAATTGAGTAGATTAGAAATGTATTTCCATAAACGCTTGAATGAAGGATCATTACCGCTTTCGATTGGAGGTGGTATTGGTCAATCTCGTTTGTGTATGTTCTTTTACGCAAAGCACATATTGGTGAAATTCAAGCCAGTATTTGGCCTGAACAAATGTACAAAGACTGCAAAGAACTGAATATTAAATTGATTTAAGATGATTTTTTGTTATGTGACAGACTTATTAAATTTCTTGTAAAATAGAACCAACTTCTAACAGTTGGTAAAATGAAAATCCTGAACAACCATTTTAAACTGTTTTCAGGATTTTCAATATTATTATAATCAAGACTATCTGCATAAAACGAAACTTTTCAAACTTTTTACCATTATTCTGACTGATTTTTTGTAATTTCGCCATCTATTAATTTGAATGATAATTTTGAATAAAATGAATATAGATTTTAATAAAGGCGGCGGTTTAGTTCCTGCCATTATTCAAGATGAATTGACTTCTAAAGTCTTGATGTTGGGTTATATGAATCAGGAAGCTTTGACCAAAACACAGGAGACGGGTCAGGTCACTTTTTTTAGTAGATCCAAAAATCGATTGTGGACAAAAGGCGAAGAAAGCGAAAATTTTCTAAATGTTGTTTCTATAATTCCCGATTGCGATAATGATACTTTATTGATTAAAGTTCATCCAATTGGTCCGGTTTGCCACTCCGGAGCAGATACTTGCTGGGGTGAAAGCAATGAGGGAGATATTACTTTTCTTAAATACTTGCAGGATTTTATAACAGTTCGTTTTAAGCAAATGCCCGAAGGTTCCTATACCACTTCACTTTTCAAAAAAGGTATTAACCGAATGGCGCAAAAGATAGGTGAAGAAGCTGTTGAAACAATAATAGAAGCTTCCAATGGTACCGATGAAGGTTTTATCTACGAAGCTTCCGATTTAGTGTATCACTTAATTGTTTTACTCACTTCCAAAGGTTTTTCGCTTGACGATTTAGCACACGAATTAAAGAAAAGACACAAATAAATTTATAATTTATAAAATGGAAAAAAAATTATTGATAAAATACGTTGATGTAGACATTTACCAACAAGAGTTATTGGTGTTGAAAAATGTTCAAATCGAAATACATTCCAGCGAATTTGTTTATTTGCTTGGGAAAGTTGGAAGCGGGAAAAGTTCATTGCTAAAATCATTCTACCACGAAGTTCCGATTTTGTCGGGGGTTGCAGGTGTGCTCAATTACGACTTAATTACACTAAAACCCAATGAAGTTCCGTATTTGCGAAGAAAAATTGGAATTGTATTTCAGGATTTTCAACTACTCCACGACAGAACAGTTCATGCTAATTTAGAATTTGTTTTGAAAGCTACAGGCTGGGAAGATAAGGTAACAATTAATGAGCAAATAAACAATGTATTGGATCAGGTTGGTATGAGTAGTAAAGGATATAAAATGCCACATCAACTTTCGGGTGGTGAACAACAGCGGATTGTAATCGCACGGGCTTTACTAAATTCTCCCGAAATGATTTTGGCTGATGAGCCAACTGGAAATCTGGATACAGAAACAGGTAAAGAATTGGTGGAATTGTTGTATAATATTCGCCAATCTGGTACTACAGTAATTTTGGCTACGCATAATCTGGCTTGGGTGAAAAAATTTCCTGGAAGAATATTTAGATGTGAAGACGATAAATTGAAGGAAGAAACAGATGCATCAAACATTCAAAAGGAAATTATTGAAGAACTTGATGTGATGAAAAATCTGGTTGAAGAACCAGTTGTTTTTGAGAAATCGGAAGAAAAACCCATTCAATCGAATGAGCTGGACATGATCGAAAAGACAGATGAAGAACCGGTCGTTATCGAAGTAAAAATGAAAGAAAAAGATTCATTAAAAAACGAAACTCCAAGAAAAAATATACGATAAAAAAAGAAAGACTGTTTCCTGCAAAGACAGTCTTTTTTTAGAAATGTTAACGATTAGTCATGAAAAAACTTCGTTGCCCACAATGCGATATACATCGCTTTTACGTTAAAAACGAGCAACTTGAATGCATTGTTGTAATCGTCGACGAGCAATCCGTAGTCATTCCTCTACATTCTACCGATTCATTGGAAGGTTTTGACTTAACTATTTTATATTGTTTGGGCTGCTCGTGGACAGGTTCACCAAAATCACTCAAAGGTGGAAGTCACAAAAAGCATATTAAATAAAAAAAATCCCTTGAATCGAATGATACAAAGGTTTTTTTTTCAAACTTTTCAAACTTTTCAAACCCTTCAAACTCTTCAAATCCTTCTTAATACGCTCTTGCAAATATTACCCGTTGTACGGATGGTTTTCCTGTCACCATGCATGTACCGGGAGTTGTGTCGCCATTTAATGGAATGCAGCGGATTGTGGCTTTGGTTTCTTCTTTAACGCGTTCTTCGGTTTCGGGTGTACCATCCCAATGGCAAAGTAAAAATCCTCCTTTTTCAATTTCAACTTTAAATTCGTCGTAAGAATTTACTTCGCGGGTAACCGAAGCACGATAATCAAGTGCTTTCTGGAAAATATTTATCTGAATTTCTTTTAATAATCCACTGATATATCGTTCGATATTTTGCAATGAAACAGTTTCTTTTGTCATGGTATCGCGACGTGCTACTTCTAAAGTTCCATTTTCAAGGTCGCGGGCACCCATAACCAACCGCACCGGAACACCTTTAAGTTCGTATTCGGCGAATTTCCACCCCGGCTTTTTATTGTCGTTGTTGTCAAATTTTACGCTAATACCCATTGATCTTAGTTTTGCTGTAATTTCATTTACTTTTTCCGATATAGCAGCCAATTGTTCTTCGTTTTTATAAATTGGAACAATAACAACCTGGAAAGGAGCGAGGTTAGGAGGTAATACCAACCCATTATCATCGGAATGTGACATAATAAGCGCACCAATTAAACGGGTGGAAACACCCCACGACGAAGCCCAAACATAATCCAATTTGTTGCTTTTATCCATAAAAGTAACATCAAATGCTTTAGCAAAATTTTGACCCAAAAAATGTGAAGTTCCGGCTTGTAATGCCTTGCCATCCTGCATTAAAGCTTCTATACAGAAAGTTTCAAGTGCACCGGCAAAACGTTCGTTCGCCGATTTAATACCTTTTATTACAGGAATTGCCATAAACCGTTCAGCAAAATCGGCATATACTTCCAGCATTTTTTTTGTTTCTTCCAATGCATCAGCTTCGGTGGCATGTGCTGTGTGACCTTCTTGCCAAAGAAACTCAGTTGTTCGTAGAAATAAACGTGTCCGCATTTCCCAGCGAACCACATTGGCCCATTGGTTACACAATATAGGTAAGTCTCGATAAGATTGAATCCAACCTTTATAAGTGTTCCAGATAATGGTTTCGGATGTGGGACGTACAATCAGTTCTTCTTCCAACTTTGCTTCAGGGTCGACCACCAAGCCTTTTCCATCCGGACTTGCCATCAGACGATGATGGGTAACAACGGCACATTCTTTGGCAAAACCATCAACATGTTCAGCCTCTTTGCTCAAAAAAGATTTTGGGATAAAAAGTGGAAAATAGGCATTTACATGTCCGGTTTCTTTGAACATTCTGTCCAATTCAGCTTGTATTTTTTCCCAAATAGCATATCCATAAGGTTTAATTACCATGCATCCGCGTACAGCAGAGTTTTCAGCTAAATCGGCTTTAATTACCAAATCGTTGTACCATTGTGAGTAGTTTTCCTCACGTGAAGTTAATTCTTTTGCCATATTTTCAATTTGCGATTTTCAATTTATAATTTACGAATGAAACATAACCGGTTAACCAATTAACCGATTAACCAATCTTCAAACGGGACTGCAAAGATAATCAATTTTTCAGGAAGTTTTACACTTCAGATGTTGACTGGTTTACGTTGAGAACACTGAATTATTACAATGAAGAATTTTTATGACGGTCATTTGATCACTTTTTTTATCCAGTTTGATATCGTTTCAAGAGCTACCGGCGAAATTGTTTGTTCAATTTCACTATATTCCTTTGGCATACCGGTTTTACATTCCTGAAACAAATGATTTAATCCCGACATTTCATTAACGGTATATTTTTTATTACCACTTTTTTTCAATGCTTTTTCTATAGCAGGAAGATTTTCTTTTGCAGGCACTTCCATATCTTTGCTACCAATTATTGCCAACACCGGACATTTTACTTTTTCTAGCATGGGAGCAGGATTGTGCTTGATAAAATTTTGCATCCAAGGCGAAGTAAGTTGGGCTAACTGACGATTAATAATTGATGATTCGGAAGCGTCTTTCGGGATTTCCATTTCTGGAAAATCTTTAATATTCAACTTAATGTAATCAGTTAATTCAATTCTCAGTTTTGCCGAATCAGTAGAATTGTTAATAAGCTTGAATATAACCTTGTTATAATGCAGTGTTTTTTTTATGTCCTCTTCCGTCATCCCGCCATCTCTTCCAATTAGTTCTTGTTGATGTAATAAAATTTCTCCTCCCAAAATTCCAGTTCCGGCCATTAATACAATAAATGCAACATCTTTACAATTCACTGATACCATTGGGGCAATAATTCCACCTCCACTATGTCCAATTAAACCTATATTCTTTAATTCAATGTCTTTTCTGGTTTTAAGATAATTAATAGCCGCTACTACATCAGTTGCAAAATCATTTGTAGTTGCTTTTGTGAAATCACCAGTCGATGCATTAGTTCCACGATCATCATAACGTAAAACGCCGATACCCTTTCGGGTAAGGTAATCGGATAAAACCAAAAATGGTTTGTGTCCCATCAGTTCTTCGTCACGATTTTGTGGTCCACTACCGGTAATCAGAATCACCACCGGAAATTTGCCTTCTTTTTTAGGCAAAGTCAATGTACCGGCAAGTGTAATTTTGTCCTTTGAATTTTCAAAAGTTACTTCCTCTGAATAATACGGATAAGGTTTTACAGGTTCCTGAGGACGTTTTTGCACCACTTTTTCTATGGTTTTACGGCTTAAATTCATTGGAAATGTCTGACCTGCTTGTTTAAATATACCAACAATCTGATTGATACTATCCGGTTTTCCGGAATATTCAATCTGCGCAGCTGCCATTTCAATTTTCAGTACAGAATTTTCATAAGAAGTTTTGCTCATAGGAATATCTTTTGCCCCCTGGTCGGGACTGTCCATGGTGGCTGTATAACCGGCAACTGTTTTTGAAACATGAAATACCAACCGCAACTGCATACCTTGCACTTTGAGTACACCATTCCATTCACCTGTAATGTCTTGACCGAAAATTAAAGTTGTAGAAATAAGTAATAAGCAGATTAATAGATTTTTAGTCATTTTAATGTGATTTTTTTAATGTGATTTTCCGCTTGCAAATGTAAAGTTTTTTTTCCTATCAGCCTAGATAATACATACCTTACATCAACAGAAATAATGCAACAAATGATACGCAAAACAAACGAAAAATTATTTAACAATGTTTTATGAAGCAGCACTTTTCAATGATTCATCTTAATTGTACTTAAATTTACATTTAAATTTCATGTCATAGCTTATTAATCAAATAATTATAAATACTTTTACTTAATCTAAAACGTAAATCTTTCGATATGCAGCGACTTGTACTTCTGTTTTTCGGTGCTTTTTACAGCCTAATTATATCATCACAAGTTTTGAGAGGAAATATTGTCAAGACCAACGGTAATCCGGTGTCTTTCGCCACTATTTATATTCACGAAAATACTAGTGGTATTATTGCTGATCAAAATGGAGCTTTTCAAGTCAGGTTGAAAACCGGAAATTATACCTGTGAATTTCGTTCAATTGGCTTCCAAACACAAACTAAAACCATCGAAATGACTTCTACAGAAGTTAATATTCGTGTTGTTTTATCTGAAAAAATACAGAATTTAAATGAAATAGTGGTTTATGCTTCTAAAGAAGATCCTGCTTACGGCATAATGCGAAAAACCATTTCACGTGCTCCCTATCATTTATATCAGGTTGCTGCCTTTAGTTCAGAAAATTATCTGAAAGGAAGCGCAAAAATTGAAAGTTTACCGGGTTTAATGAAAATGATGATCAGAGATAAAAAGGTGAAATCGCTAATTGGAAAATTGTTTGTTTTGGAATCTCAAAATGAAATCAGTTATCAGTCTCCTACAAAATATAGCGACCTAAAGGTCAATTTCTGCCATTCATAGTATAATTTTATCTTTG
>JACDZH010000446.1 GCA_013426815.1 Paludibacter sp. | reverse complement strand
CTCTATAATATTGACAAAATTTTATAGGGTGTCCCAATGCGGAAAACAGGAAAAGCCAAAAACGATGAATAATTCCTGCTAAGGCAAAGTACAATGAACGTAGTCCTAGTATTGCAAATACATTGGACGTGTAAACAATAAACTGGTCTTGAGTAATTGCAAGAATAGCCGGAATGCTATCAACCGCAAAAATCAAGTCTGTTGTTTCGATGAGAATCAATACTAAAAACAATGTAGTTGCAAATTGTTTACCATCTATTTTTATGAAAAATTTATCTTCATGTAACCTTTGAGTTACAGGCATATACTTCTTAAAGAATTTTATAACAGGGTTTTTATCGGGTTGAATGTTAGAATTATTATGATTAAACATCTTTATCCCTGTAAAAATCAGCAATGCTCCGAATATGTAAATTGTAAAATGAAACCTTTCAAGGAGAGCAACACCTGCAAAAATAAATATTACACGCATAATTAATGCCCCAAGAATACCCCAGAAAAGAACTTTATGCTGATATTTTGTTGGTATATGGAAGTATGTAAAAATCATTATAAATACAAAGATATTATCAACACTTAAGGCTTTTTCGATCAGATAACCTGTAAAATACTCCAACGCCTGCAGTTGTCCTCTCCAGAAATATATTATGACATTAAATATTAACGAAAGAAAAATCCAGACTAAAGTCCATGTTAATGCCTCTTTTACTGATACTTCATGACTTTTTCGATGAAAAACACCTAAACAAGTGCCAACATAACAAGAACAAATACATTAAAAAAGATCCAAAATATTATTGGTGTTTCCATATAGTAATTTTAATTTTATAACATCATTAATTTTAATTTTGTTTTTAAAAAAATGAACTAAAGATTGATTTTAAATGTATTTTTGACAAACAATAAGGGTAGAAGTTGGAGTTTGATAACTTTATTTTGGATGTTAGCCTCAATAATAAATTGAAAACAAGCCATTTGGATGCTAAAAACAACACTCTTGGCATTCTTATGCTTATATGTCAATATGTTGTTTTTGTAGTGCGGGTCAACTATATGCATTACGTGTCAAGTTTTAGCCAACAAAAAACCAAATATAAATCAACATTAGTTTGGTTGATATAATCATAAGTTGTACATTTGCTTTTTTTAGTTTCACAAAAACAGAATCTTCAAATTGATAATTTTTCTATTAATATAGTTTATATTCTTTAATTCAACACCTTAAGAAAACGACTAAAAAATTCAATACCACATCCTAACTGATTTATTATTTTGCTTTTATTTACCACCCGCTTTTGATGAATTTAGATTAAACAAAGGTTTTTATGTCATTCTTAACACAAATAAATTTTAATGAGTATCGGGTGTTGTACCTAAAGAAAAAAGTTTACATTTGT
>JACDZH010000084.1 GCA_013426815.1 Paludibacter sp. | reverse complement strand
GTGGTTTGATTTAAGAACGCATTGCAAATGCTAAGAATACAAAAGTTGGGATTAGTATCGAGAAACGCTACCACTCGTTTATAACGAGTGGTTGTTGGTTTAACGTTTGTAACGTTGTAATAAAAGAAAAAATTTAAAACGACAAAATCAATACGATATTTTTGATATTCAACTTTTCGTTTTAAAATATTATTGGCAAGTTAGGTGGTTTGATTTAAGAACGCATTGCAAATGCTAAGAATACAAAAGTTGGGATTAGAAATAAATCCCAACAACGCAGTGTCCAGCTTTAGAATAAGGCATGAGGGGGAAATCCGGTGGGACAAGGGCAGAAGCATTAGAAAACTTAATGCTAAACCGTACCACACTGGTAGTAGCTCACCGTCTCTCCACAATAAAACGTGCCGACGAAATTTGTGTAATGCACGAAGGTAAAATTGTTGAGCGTGGCCGACACGACGAATTGATTGAACTTGATGGCTATTACAAAAGATTGTGCGATATGCAGTCGTTTTAAATTATATTCCACTAAAACACATTGATTTCTATATATGTGTTTTAATTCAACAATCCATCAATCACTTCGGTCATTTTCTTAAACTCTACTTCGTCGTAAAGCCGTGTCAGAAAAACAATTTTACCGGTTTTGTCGATAATCACGTTGCGAGTAATGCCGGCTTCGCGCTGAGCGTACAAAGCAAAAATATCAGCTTTTGGATCTAACCCAATAGAATATGTTATAGGGACGGATTTTGCGAATTTCAGGACAGTTTCAAGCGGTTCATCACGGTCGATAGCCACCAACGAAAAGTTCGGGTTGATTTTGTGTTTTTGCCATATATCGTACTCAATATGGGGCATTTCCTTTCGGCAAACACTGCACCAGCTTGCTGTAAATTGTAACATAACCACTTTCCCTTTCAATTCAGAAAGTTTTATTACTTTTCCATCGGTTAAACTTATGCTAAAATTGGGTGCTATATCGCCTACTTTTACCAAATATGCCCGGTCGTCTTTCGTTTGAGTATAGGCGGTTGTACTTATTAGCAATGCCAATATAAAAAATATTTGTTTCATTATTTCGTTTTTTGAGTCTACTTGGATAAGTCAATATTCCATTTTTCGGAATGTACTTTTATTTAAAAATTTCAATAGTATATGTTTTGTAGTATAAGGCATCAATATACTTAAAAAAAACCAATGTAAGTCTTAGTCATATAACGGTTTATTTCTATAAATCAAATAATATCATTTATTGATGAATTTTCAGAAATCAATAAATCAGGCTTTTATCTACTTAATTTACATTTCCCAATGTTCACAGGTTGCAATCAAATCATCGAATGTTTTTACTTTCGATTTGGCTTGCACTTCGGCAATTTGCTTTTCTAAAGCTGAATCGTAAGATTCTTCAACTACATCGCGGATAACTCCCATAGCAATTGGCATTTCGGGACCTTCCATCAAAGCTAGTTTAAGTTGAAGTGTGGTATCTTCACAAGCAGCATCGTGAACCAAAACATCGTTTTCTGTAATTCCATTTTCACCTATCGTTACTACTTTCAATTTTAACCCATCCAATACAAGTCCCTTATTGTTTTCAACACCAAATATCATTGGTTTGCCATGTTCCAGCATCAATAAACGGTCGGCACGAAATTCTTTTTCAGCTAAATAACCATGTGCTCCATCGTTGAAAATAACACAATTAACAAGACATTCCACCATCGAAGTACCTTTATGATGTGCAGCAGCAAGCATCGAAATTTGAGAATTCTTTAAATCAACATCCAATAACCTTGCGAAGAAAGTACCGCGTGCCCCTAATGTCAATTCTGCAGAACGAAATGGACGTTCAACCGTTCCAAAAGGAGACGATTTGGTTACATAACCCTTTTTAGTTGTTGGAGAATATTGTCCTTTGGTTAAGCCGTAAATCTGATTGTTGAAAAGCAAAACATTAATATCAATATTGCGCCGAACACTGTGTATAAAATGATTTCCACCAATGGCTAAACAATCGCCGTCACCTGTAATTTGCCAAACTGTAAGCTTTGGGTTGGCTACTTTCACGCCTGTAGCAACTACTGCTCCACGTCCATGAATGGTATGAAAACCGTAACCACTGATATAATAGGGCAAGCGCGAGGAACAACCAATCCCAGATATAACAGCTGTTTTGTGTGGCGGTATACCTAATTCTGCCATTACTTTCTGAAGTGTATTGAGTACTGCATAGTCACCACATCCGGGACACCAACGAACATATTGATCGCTTTTAAAGTCTTTTGCCGTAAATGGTATAGTTGAATATTCTTTCGTTTCCATAATTTATTTTTTGTTTTTTTGAAGAATGTTGATGTACTACTTCAATAATTTTACGAAACATTCTTCCAATTCAGCCACTGTAAATGGTTGACCTTGTACTTTGTTATATTGCAGAAACTCTACAGCAGGAACTTTTGACCGTAGATAAGTTGCAAATTGTCCACTGTTTAATTCACAAACCACCACTTTTTTGTAACGTTGAATTACTTCAACAGTGTTTTTTGGCAATGGATTGATATAATTAAAATGAGCCAGTGCAATTTTAGAGCCTTTTTTATTCATACCGTTTACAGCTGTCATCAAGTGTCCATGCGTTCCACCCCAACCGATAACCAATAAATCGGCATCCATAGTTCCTTCAAGTTTTAATTCGGGAAGAACCAGGCTAATATTACTCACTTTCTGCTCACGTGTATCAACCATTTTTTGGTGATTTACCGGATCGGAAGAAATTGCTCCCGAATAATAATCTTTCTCCAAACCTCCGTTTCTATGTCCAAAACCTTTTGTCCCCGGAATACTCCAATATCTTACTTTTGTCTTTTCATCGCGTGAAGTTACATTACAGCCTTCCATTCCCTGTTGGGCATAATTTGGTTGAATTTCGGGCAATTCGGCTAGCTTAGGCAGTTTCCATAGCGAAGTTCCATTTCCAATAAATGCATCAGTCAACAAAATAACTGGTGTCATGTATTCAAGAGCTATTTTACTTGCCATAAATGCGAAATGGAAACAATCGGCAGGAGTACTGGCTGCCATAACAACGACAGGACTTTCACCATTTCGTCCATAAAGTGCTTGTAATAAATCAGTTTGTTCAGTTTTCGTTGGCAATCCGGTTGATGGACCGCCGCGCATTACATCCACAACCACCAACGGAAGTTCAGCCATTACAGCAAGTCCTATTGCTTCCGATTTAAGTGCCAAACCTGGACCGGAAGTACTGGTTGCAGCCAAACAACCTGCAAAAGAAGCACCGATAGCAGAAGTAATTCCGGCAATTTCATCTTCAGCCTGAAACACTTTTACACCCATATCTTTTCGCAAAGCCAGTTCTTGCATAATGTCGGTGGCTGGTGTAATTGGGTAACTTCCAAGGAATAACTCTAAACCTACTTTCTTTGATGCTGCTATTAATCCCCATGCAGTTGCTTTGTTTCCACTAATACTTGTATAACTACCTTTTGGTGTTTCGTGCGATTTTTCAACAAGAAAAGTTGAAACTGTTAAATGTAAATTATTTCCATAGTTAAAACCATCGGTTAATACTTTTACATTTGCATGCAAAAGATCCGGTTTTTTCCCAAATTTATTTTCTAGAAAATGTATAGCTTGATCGATTGGACGATTAAATAACCAACAGATTAATCCAAGAGCAAACATGTTTTTACTTCTCAACACTGTTTTGATGTCAAAACCAAAACCTTCTAAACTACTTTGTGTAAGTGATGAAAGAGGTGCAGGAATCAACTGAGTAGTTTCCGATACAGATAATTCTTCAAATGGATTGTCTGTTTTAAATTCAGCTTTGTTTAAATCCGTTTTTTCAAAAGTATCGGTATCAAAAATGATAATTCCACCTTTTTTTATGCTTTTGATATTTACTTTCAAAGCTGCGGGATTCATGGCTACCAATACATCGGCGTCATCTCCGGGTGTATATATTTTACTCGATCCCAAATGAACCTGAAAACCAGAAACACCACCCAATGTTCCAAGTGGGGCACGAATTTCGGAAGGATAATCGGGGAAAGTAGAAATTTCATTGCCTAATATTGCCGAAAGATTGGAAAAAAGCATACCAGTGAGTTGCATTCCGTCACCGGAGTCACCAGAAAACCTGACAACTACATTATCCAATTCGGTTTTTAATGTGTTTTCCATTTGTTTTATAATTGTAATTAATGGTTAATTGTAATCTTTACATGCAAAAATAGAGAAAATATTTCAGGTTACAATTATGTGAACTATTTATTGCATTATTCGTAAACAATAATACAGAAATTTATAAATATTAAGAATAAATTTTTGACGTTTTTATAGCCTCAAAAACAATAATTCTCTACTACTATTTAGTTTTTTTAAATTACAATAACCAGTATGTAAATAACCCATCTCAAAATTCGGCATTGTTTGGCGTTCTGGGGAATGGAATTACATCTCTGATATTTGCCATTCCAGTTACAAACAACAATAATCGCTCAAAACCAAGTCCAAATCCTGCGTGAGGAGCAGTTCCAAATCGTCGTGTTTCAAGATACCACCAAATATCTTTTGTAGGAACTCCCATTTCTTCGGCGCGTGCTTTGAGCTTGTCATAATCTTCTTCGCGTTGGGAACCACCTATGATTTCACCAATTTTTGGAAACAAAACATCCATTGCACGCACAGTTTTTCCATCATCGTTTTGTTTCATGTAAAACGATTTAATTTCTTTGGGATAATCAGTTAATATAACAGGTTTTTTGAAATGTTGTTCAACCAGGTAGCGTTCATGTTCGGATTGTAAATCTGTTCCCCAACCTACCGGAAATTCAAATTTATGTCCTTTGGCAATAGCTGCTTCCAGAATTTCTACGCCTTGTGTATATGGTAAACGAATAAAATCTTCCTGAACAACTGAATTAAGGCGTTCAATCAATTCTTTGTCGTACATGGTACAAAGGAACTCCAAATCATCTTTACATTTATCTAAAGCCCAACGAATACAATATTGAATAAAATTCTGAGCCAATTGCATATTTTCTTCAATTTCGTTGAATGCTACTTCAGGTTCAATCATCCAAAATTCTGATAAGTGACGAGGTGTATTTGAATTTTCGGCACGAAATGTGGGTCCGAAAGTATAAATAGCACCCATCGACATAGCAGCCAATTCTCCTTCAAGTTGACCAGAAACTGTTAAGCTCGCTTGTTTCCCAAAAAAATCACTGTTATAATCTATTCGGCCATTTTCAGTTTTTTTCAAGTCATATAAATTCATGGTTGTAACTTGAAACATCTGACCTGCACCTTCACAGTCCGAAGCAGTAATAATTGGGGTGTGAAAATAGAAAAAACCCCGTTTATGAAAAAAAGTATGAATAGCCATAGCCATGTGATGTCGGATGCGAAAAATGGCGCCAAAAGTATTCGTACGAGGTCGTAAGTGAGCAATTTCACGCAAAAATTCGAGTGTATGTCCTTTCTTTTGCAAAGGATAAGTTTCAGGATCGGCAGCACCATAAATTTCAATCTGTTCGGCTTGAATTTCCACCAATTGTCCTTGCCCCATCGACTCCACAAGTTTTCCGGTTACACTTATACATGCTCCGGTAGTAATGGGTTTCAAAAATTCTTCGCCAAATTTTTCATTGTTAACTACCACTTGAATATTATGAATAGTCGAACCATCATTTAATGCAATAAAACTTACATTTTTATTCCCTCGGCGAGTACGCACCCATCCTTTTATATTCACTACTGCTCCAAAATCATTTCGCTTTAGTGTATCAATAATAATAGTTTTATTCATTCAAACTAAGTTTTAAAAAAATTTTTTACATATATTTCTGTTTTGTGGCTGCAAAAGTACTAATTTCCATTGGAAGATTATACTTTATAAAAACAAAAAAGCACCAAATTCAAAGTGACTTGGTGCTTTTAATAATGCATCTAATTACTATTCCTTTATCGATTGATCGTTATTGCCAATCATACTCATTGCACAACGGAATCCTATTTCATTACTTGATTTATCTTGATCTAAGTAGCGACGAGTAGAAGGATTTAACCAATATATACGATCTTTCCATGAGCCTCCTTTGTAAACACGGGTTCTATTAGTAATTTTAGGACTCAAAATATCTGTTGGATCAACTTTAACGGGATTTTTTAAGTTTGACAAACCTGTTGAATCTCCCAAAGCAAAATTAAGCTGTGATGCAGAATCGCCATCTTTGTAATTACGAACATCATCTTCATTTGCTACTTGGGTAGCAATACGTCCAAGCGAATCTGTTTTATATGCTTTAATACCCATTGCATCAGCACTTTGCACAATAGGAGTTAAATATACATTACCCCTGAATGAGTTATATTCAGCCATATCTTCATACGAAGTAGAACGATAAACATCCAATACCCATTCGTTTACATTTCCAGCCATATTATATAACCCAAAATCATTTGGTGAATAAAAATTAACGGGTGCTGTAATAGCTGCTTTGTCGTTCAAACTTCCAGAAGTTCCCATCATATCACCACGTCCACGTACAAAGTTTGCCTCCATTGATCCAAGCTGTCTTTTTGATAGATTACGAGCTTGTGTGCCTGACCATGGATAAATTTTTCCTTCGGGAACTAATCCATCTTTATTTGAAAAAACGGCATACGCAGCAAATTCCCACTCAGCCTCTGTAGGAAGCCTGTAGGCTGAGAAAAGAATACCATCATTCATAGACACTTTACGATTTTGTCCATAAACATCTTTTTTGTTGTTTTTTCCAACTTTTGGCTGATAATTCGATTGTAATAAATATTTTTGAGTATTAAACACAAAAGAATTTGCAATTGAATCATGATTAGTTTGTTTTTGCAACGATTTAAAATCGGGAGGGGCAATAATGCCTTCGTTAATTAATTTCAACTCATTTACCCTGTCGGTTCGCCAAGTACAATAATCCATTGCTTGTTCCCAACTTACACCCACAACAGGGTATTGATCATATGAAGGATGAGAAAAATAATTTTCTAAGTATGGCTCATTATATGCTAATTCTTCACGCCATACTTTAAAGTCGGGTTGAGTTTTAGCCACTAATTTGGGAGCAGTCTTCCCAAAAACAACCTGCATCCAGTTGGTGTATTCACGCCAATCAATATTCCTTATCTCATATTGATCCATGTAAAACGAACTAACAGTTACTCGGCGACGTTTATTATTTCGTGGTCCCGTAATAAATTCACCTTTTTCACCAATTGAGTAAGACCCACCCTCAATAGCAACCATTCCATATGGAACTTCTGACTTGAAGCCGTTTATTACTTCAAATCCGGCCCCTGCTTTATCGTTATATTTCCATCCTGTAACTGAGGAATAACCATCGTTGGTCGATTTACTTGCACAACCAATTAAAGTCATTATCAAACAAAATGTTGCAAATTTAGCTATGGTTTTCAATTTCATATTAGGAATTATAAGTTAGAATTATAATATTATCAAAAATAACAGTGCAAAAATAGTATTTTTTTTTATGTAAACATACTCTGACATTTATATTTTTTCATTTTAAAAAATAAATATTACAATATTGGCATAAAACGGATACTATCTAATATTATTATCTATTTTTTTACTTAAGGATAACTCAATCGCTATATTTTCTTACTTTTGCAATTGCAATTAAAATCTTCTAGGATTAATGTATGAATTCAAATCATTTACAAATAAAATTAAATAATCATTTGGTTGATTTATCAACTCCCATTGTTATGGGGATTGTTAATGTAACTCCTGATTCATTTTTTAAAGGAAACAGATTTATATCCGAAAATGAAATTTTGCGTTGTGTTGAGAAAATATTATCTGACGGTGGTACAATCATCGATGTTGGAGGGTATTCAACTCGCCCATCAGCAAATGTAGTAACACAAGAAGAAGAAATAAAACGAGTTTCTGAAGCACTTGAAATTATTTTCAAAAATTTCCCAGATGTGTTAATTTCTGTTGATACTTTCCGATCGGGTGTTGTTCGGCAAATAACAAGAAACTATCCGGTGGCAATGATTAACGATATTGGTGGGGGTACATTGGATGATTTGATGTTTGAAACAGTATCCGATTTAAAGATAACTTATATTTTAATGCACACACAAGGATCACCTCAAATGATGCAGAAAATGACTAATTATAAAGATGTTGCTTCAGAAGTGCTCCATTTTTTTAAAAAAAGGTTGTCTCAGCTCAGGTTATTTGGAGTAAACGATGTGATAATTGATCCTGGATTTGGGTTTGCAAAAACAATTGAACAAAACTATGAACTTTTGAATAAACTGTCGTATTTTAAAGAATTAAATGTTCCAATACTTGCTGGAATTTCTAGGAAATCAATGATTTACAAGTCCCTTGAAACGAACGCAGAAGAAGCACTCAATGGAACTACCGCAGCAAATATGCTGGCATTGATAGGCGGTGCTTCAATTTTGCGTGTACATGATGTAAAAGAAGCTATGCAGACAATTAAAATTTATTATGCATTTAATAATATCAAAACCAATAAATAATTTAACGAATATATTGTAAATCATCATTATGGGGTTTCAAATAGGTTTTAAAGACATAGTAGATATTTTTTTGGTAGCAGTACTGCTTTACCAAATGTTCAAACTGCTCAAACGTTCAGGTGCTGTGAATGTTTTTGTAGGTATTTTAGCTTTTATAATTTGTTGGTTTCTTGTTTCCTACGTTTTTAAAATGGAGCTTTTGGGCGGTATCTTCGACCGTGTGATAAGTGTTGGTGCATTTGCACTGATTGTGCTTTTTCAAGATGAAATCAGACGTTTTTTTTCTCGAATTGGAGCTACCCAAAAATGGAGTATTTTAAATTCTATCAAACGTTTTTTTGGGAATAATAGTACCGAACAGATAAAAACCAATTTCGATTTAGTTCAAATTGTACTTGCTTGTCGTAATTTATCCAAAAGTTCTACCGGAGGCTTAATAGTACTTACACGCACCAACGATTTAGATTTTTATTTACAATCTGGCGAACAGATAAATGCAACCATCAATTCACGTTTGATTGAAAGTATATTTTTTAAAAATAGTCCTTTGCACGATGGAGCAATGATAATCTCACATCGCACACTCAAAGCCGCTGCTTGTATTTTACCTGTTTCAAAAAATCAATCCATTCCAAAGCGCTTGGGGCTACGACATCGTGCAGCATTGGGAATTACTGAACATTCGGATGCTATTGCCATAGTGGTTTCGGAAGAAACCGGACATATCTCGTGGGCAGTGAATGGTCTACTTACTGTTAATGTAAAACCTGAACAATTGGAACATTTCTTATCGGAGGAATTGGCGCAATAAAAAAGAGAATAAAACGTGTGAATATTTGACAAACAATTATATATAACATAAAACCAATGAAAGTGGTGGATATAAAAAGTGTATTGAAAAATGTTCAAATCAGGATTTAGTTAAGCCAATATTTCGATATTCAATTGGCGTAAAACCAGTTCTTTTTTTAAAAAAAATTGGGAAATAATCAGGATTTTCGAAGTTTAGACTATATGAAATTTGTTTTACAGATTGGGTGGTAGTGGAAAGTTGTAACTTTGCTTCATTGAGTTTCAGTTCAAGCATAAATTGCGATGGTGAAGAGCCTGTAAATTCTTTGAAAGCTCTCCTAAAGCCGGAATAACTAACATTCATTCGTTTTGCTACATCTTCTGCTGTAATTTTATTGTAAACCGATTCGCGCATAATCACTTTTGCTTTATTGATTTTTTGTATCAACTCTTCATCCACAAAGTCGCAGGTTTTATGGCGGTAATACATCAAACCCAAAATATGCATTACAATTCCCGAAAGCGCCTGTTGGAATCCGGCACGTTCTTCGTTGGCAATTTTGGATGCTTTCAGGTATAAATCTACAATTCGCTCATTCAACCCAATATTGAAAACCGGTGCCTGATTTAGGAAAAACCCTTCCTGAACAATTTTTTGAATGATTTCTCCTTTAAATCCAATCCAATATTCAGTCCAACCCGAGTTTTCAATTGGTTTGTAGGTATGCAATACTCCCGGCATTAAAAAAAACATTTTGCCTTCAGAAATAAGGCATGAATCCATGTTATTACCAAAAGTAAACACACCATTTCCATTCGTAATATAAAGCAACTGATACTCATTCAAAATTCGCCTCTTTTCAACATTGAAATAATATCCACGAGGGTGATTTTTAGGAGGATATGATTCATTTACTGCAATAGTCTGATGACCAACAGTTGTGACTGTTAAGCCCCAATGTTCATCTTCCTCGGATGAAATCAAATAGTTAATTTTCGGTTTATACCCCTTTTCCATATATATGGAATTTAATTTTTAGAATTTAATCTGACTTAAAAAAAAAATTATACAAATAAATCAATTTCTTCATCTGTAATGTTCGATCCACCAAGAATAATTAACCTTTCCACTACATTTCGCAATTCACGAATATTTCCTGTCCAGGAACGGTTTTTCAAGTTTTCAATAGCATTCTTATCAAAACTTTTAGGTTGAATACCTTGTTCATTACAAATTAATTCAGTGAAATGAGCCACCAATAAAGGAATATCTTCTTTTCGTTGGTCCAGTCTGGGTATATGAATGGGAATTACATTTAATCTATGAAATAAATCTTCGCGAAAATTTCCATTTTCAATTTCTTTTTTCAAGTTTTTGTTTGTCGCTGCCAACACTCGCACATCCACTTTAATGCTTTTGTCGCTTCCTACACGGGTTAATTCATTTTCTTGCAATACACGTAAAACTTTGGTTTGAGCCGATAGACTCATATCACCAATTTCGTCCAAAAAAATTGTTCCACCATCGGCTTGTTCAAATTTTCCAATCCTTTGTTTTATAGCTGAAGTAAAAGCTCCTTTTTCGTGTCCAAATAGCTCACTTTCAATTAATTCCGATGGTATTGCAGCACAATTCACTTCTACATAAGGTGCTTCATTGCGATTACTTTTCTCAAAAAGCAAACGTGCCACCACTTCTTTTCCAGTTCCATTGTCTCCGGTAATCAATACCCGTGCATCGGTTGGAGCAACCCGATCAATCATCAAACGAACTTTTTCTATTTCCTGCGAAACACCTAACATAAAATGTTTTTTTGCAACTTTCTTTTTCATAGTTTTAGTTTCTATAACTAAACTGTTTTTTTCCAGTGCATTGCGAACTGTAATAAGCAGACGATTCAAATCTATGGGTTTTTCGATAAAGTCAAACGATCCTTTTTTGATACATTCTACAGCAGTTTCTATATTTCCATGACCCGAAATCATTACAACCGGAGCTTCTATTTCCTTTTCTATCAACAAACTTAACAATTCAATTCCATCCATTTCGGGCATTTTAATGTCCGATAAAATCAAATCAAAAACACCATTCTGAACAGCTTCTAATCCTTGTTTTCCGTTTTCAGCAAGAGTAATCTGGTGTTTTTCAAACTCCAGAATATCTTTCAGTGTATTCCGTATACTGCGTTCGTCGTCAATTATTAATATTCTTGCCATAATTTAAAAGTAAACAATTAAGCTATCACCACAAATCATAAAATAAGTTATATAAGTATCTTTAGTAGGTGTTGGTATACTACAAATCAAAACCAATATCACTTCTGAAATATTTTCCATTGTATTGAATTTTTTTTGCATTGGCAAATGAAACAGCTAATGCTTCGTCTTTTGAATTTCCGTAAGAACTTATAGCCATAACACGTCCGCCATTGGTCACTATCTTACCTGTTTTTATTGTAGTGCCGGCATGGAAAACAATACTTTCTTCCACATTTTCTAATCCTGTAATTTCATCATCTTTGTTGTATTCCTGTGGATAACCACCTGCAACCAACATCACTGTTACCGCTGTGCGCTTATCGAATTCAATTGATTTTTCGTTCAAATTACCGTTGGCAACTCCTTCGAGTAAATCCACAAAATCGCTTTTAAGTCGCAGCATTACCACTTCGGTTTCAGGGTCGCCCATACGGGCATTGTACTCTATAGTAATTGGTTCACCTTTTACTCTTATCAAGCCAAAAAAGATAAATCCTTTATAAACAATACCTTCATTAATCAATCCGTCTATAGTTGGTTTGATAATACGTTCTTCAACTTTATACATAAAAGCTGCGTCGGCAAACGAAACGGGCGAAACAGCACCCATTCCTCCTGTATTTAATCCGGTTTCACCTACACCAATTCGTTTGTAATCTTTTGCTTCGGGTAGAATTTTATAGTTTTTTCCGTCAGTAATCACAAATACCGAACATTCAATACCTTCTAGAAATTCTTCGATAACAACCGTTTTACTAGCTGCACCAAATTTTCCATCGAGCATGACTTTCAACTCCGAAATTGTATCGTCTAAATTATTCAATATGATAACACCCTTTCCTGCAGCCAATCCGTCAGCTTTCAATACATAAGGTGCTTCCAGGCTTTTCAGAAATGCAATTCCTTCATTTAGATTATCTCTTGTTACACTTAAATAACCCGCTGTTGGAATATTGTGACGGAACATAAATTGTTTCGAAAAATCTTTACTTCCTTCTAATTGAGCACCAATTTTATCGGGTCCGATAACGGGAATCGACTTCAAATCTTCATCGACTGCAAAAAAATCAACAATTCCTTTTACCAAAGGATCTTCTGGTCCAACTACCACAAAATCTACGTCATATTCCAGAACCGCTTTTTTAATACTCAGAAAATCATCAGCGGCAATTGATAAATTTGTTGCTAAAGAGGCAGTTCCTGGATTTCCGGGCGCAGTATAAAGCTTAGAGAGTTTTGGACTTTGTGCTATTTTCCAAGCCATCGCATGTTCGCGTCCGCCAGAACCAAGTAAAAGAATATTCATTGGAGTAGATAATTGAATTTAATGTGCAAAAGTAACAAATAAAAACAGACTCTTAAGCTCTTAGGGAGAACTATTTTGATGAGTCAATTTTTAGAAAAAGAATAAATTTATTCACAGTGGATGAACAGAGATGATAAATTCAATATTTTATGAAATAAAAAAACTGGAAAGTTATTTGGGAGGGAAGGTATATAATAATGCGAAAGGTAGTGTACCTCACGGCATACTACCAATCTTTGTTAACCTTAAATCTAATACTATGAAAAAATCACGATGCAAAAGTACGGCTTTTTTTATTACCATCCAAACATTTTTGAGAAAAAACACACAAAAACTATGCTTTATAACATACTTTTAGAATTGTTTGTCTATTTTTAAGTATTTGGCTCACATTCGTAGCATTTTAAACTCATTTATTGCAAATAAAAAACGTAACTACTCAGCACCCCTAGAAAAGGATCAATCGTTATTTGCCAC
>JACDZH010000083.1 GCA_013426815.1 Paludibacter sp. | reverse complement strand
TATACACAAATTTTTAAACACTTTTGTGACTAAAAAAACACACTCTAATTAATAACAAAACTTATCGAAACGATAATTTAGCTACGTTAAATTTTGGCGGTTTTTATGCTCAAGCTACTTACTTACTTTTTGGTGGCAGTCAGGTTTACGACAAAGCACAAGGCGAGTTTAACCAACCTGATAGAGGAAAAAAATGGGGTGATATAGAATTGACTTTCCGATATGATTATATTAATTTGAACGACAAAGATGTAATGGGCGGTTCTGCCGAAGGTTATACTGTAGGTTTGAATTTCTATGCTGCTAAGAATTTCAAATTTCAGGTAAATTATAGTTATGTAAACCACGACCGTTATGCTAATGGTAAAGGAAAACTTTACGTAGGACATGATGTGGAAGGCAATCTCACTAAATTACCATCGAAAGTGGCTGATGCCAATGGTAAAGCAGGTAATGATTACGGCATGTTAGGTGTTCGTTGCGAAATTGATTTTTAATAAACTAATAACGATATAAATATACTAAAATGAAAATGAAAATATTATCAGCAATCTTAGTTGCAGCTTTCATTACAAGTTCATGTGTTAAGGACACTGTATTTGTTGGTGCTGCAAGTATTGTCACTGTAACAGCAACTCCTGCCGCTCCTCAATCAGCCGAAACGGTAGTTGTAAAAGCCAAAATCACCGATTTGAAAAGTATAACAAGTGTAAAATTATTTTACAAAGCTTCAACTGTAACAGTTTTTGACTCTGTAGATATGACATCGCTGTCGAGTGAACAATTTATGTGGGCTGGAACTATTCCAACCTTTGCAAAAGATGTAAAAGTAGAGTATTATGTAAAGGCGCTAAATTCAGATAATCTATATTCGGTATTTCCATTAAATGCTCCTACTACAAAAGCTTCGTATACAGTTGGTGCATCCAATGTTATTAAATTATTTGTGAATGAAGTATTTCCCGATGGGACTAAAGATGCGACTGATCCAGATTGGGTGGAGATATATAATGATTCCGAAATTCAGGTTGATTTAGCAGGTTATATCTTATATGATGAAGGAATTAGAGCTTCATTAACTGGTGCCAGCCTAAAACCAAAACGTGTGTTGGGCAGCTTTGTAATCCCACCTAAAGGCTTTACAGTAATTGCAACCGAACAAAATGGTGAAACTGTAACTTTTGGATTAAGTACTGGAGGCGATGCAGTGTTTCTTGAAAATCCGACTGGATTAGTGGTAGCTTCACTCGATTTTTATACTACTCCAATTGTTACTACGGGTAAAAAATCTTACGGACGCAAACCTGATGGATCGAATACATTGGTGCTTTTTAATAATGCTACAAAAGGGAGCTCTAATAACAATGCTGATTGATAATTGTAAATCAATGGATTAAACTAAGCATACCTTTAAACAATGACTCTGAAGTGCAAAGTTTACTACATTGAATTGTAAATTGCAAATAAAAAAAGTAAATAAAAAAGATTATGGCAAAAGAAGAATTGAAAATTGGGGAGGTTTCAAAACCTCGTTTTGAGTTCCGATCGTTCGGACAGAATTTTGATGCAGCGGCAAAACGCTTGTCACGTTTATCAATGCCCATACCTGAAAAAGTTTGGGAACGTTATTCGGATGAAATTTATATCCTTTCGCGAACCAACGATATCAATAATACCAAAATTCGCGACGGTAAAATGGACATAAAAACCTACATACAAACTGTAGATGGTTTGGAACAATGGAATCCACTTATGAAAGGAGAATTCCCGATAGCAGCCAAAGTGCTAACAGAAGAAGTCTTTCCTGCATTTATGGTAGAAATACCTGCACTGACTAAAGATGTTATCACCTACGATGAATTTATAAGTATGATTGAAGCACATCCCGATTTGGCTGCTGTAAAAGTTCACAAACAACGTTTTGGCTATATGGTAAACAATACTTTATGCGAATATGGCGAAGTACTCATTAATGGTGCTCGAATTGTTACCATCAATTCAGAATCGACAGAGGTAGAAGATATTCTGAAAACAATAAAAGATTGTGGACTTGAAGGTGTTGAAAATATCAATTACTTACAAGCTATCAAACGTGTGATTGGAATGATTTATAAACCGCTGGCAAACTGAAGTAAGATAGATTTGAAAATGAGTTAATTTGAAAATGAATCAATGATTTATAAATAATTCTATTTGTCAAATTCAGCTATACATAACGCTAGATTTCAAGAACTTTACCAAAGTTCTATACTTTGGTAAGTTTATAACCAATTAACTAATCAACAAAAAACCAATTAACCAAAAAAAAAATGGCACAAGAAATTGAAAAAAAATTTTTGGTATGCTCAGAAGCTTTTAAAGCCGAAGCTACAAAACAAACCCGTATCACGCAGGGATACCTGTCATCCATTCCTGAACGGACTGTTCGGGTTCGTGTAAAAGGTTCTAAAGGTTTTATTACCATCAAAGGAATTGGAAATGAATCAGGGGCTTCACGCTACGAATGGGAAAAAGAAATTCCCTTGAAAGAAGTGGAAGAGTTGTTGAAAATTTGTGAACCGGGCGTAATCGACAAAACACGTTACGAAGTGAAAGCCGGAAAATACACTTTCGAAATTGATGAGTTTTATGGCGAAAACCAAGGCTTGACTGTTGCTGAAATTGAACTTTCGAGTGAAGATGATAAATTTGACAAACCAGCATGGGTAGGCGAAGAAGTAACAGGAGATGTAAAATACTATAACTCCATGTTAATGAAAAATCCATATACTAAATGGTAATCTACGTTGACCATTTACAATTTTGAAAATAACACAGAAAGGGTTTGAAAAGAAATATCAGTATAATGTAATAGCCTAAATTGCCTAAAAAAAAGGATGATTTAGGTGAATTCATTTAGTTATCTTGCATTATTTAAAAATTAATTTTCAACAAATGAGCGAAGTAACAAAAAACGCGACATCAACCGAGAATTTAGTAACAGAAGAAAATACTCCATTCGATCCGCTCGATATGAATAATTACCGGATTGAGAAATTACCAAAAATGGTAAAATCCGGATTTGAAAAATGGATGGCATTAGCTGGTGGTCCTCTGGCTATATTACTTTTCATTTATTTCTATTGGTTTGCAAAAATTCCATTTCTCGAACATTTTGACGTTTCGATTTTAGGAAAAGAAGCTGCAAAAAGATTTGGAGAAGTAGGTGCTAGCGGTTTCACGAGAATAAATTATGCCATGCTCGCTATTTTTGTAGGAGCAATTGTTCTTTGGATAACTGAAGCGATTCCCAATTATCTGACATCGTTGATATTGATTTTGGGTATGGTACTGACAGGAGTTACTACCGATAAAGTGGCTTATGCACAACTCGGTCATCCTGTTATGTGGCTGAATATCTTATCATTTGTATTGGCAAGTATGTTGGTTAAAACACGTGTTGCCAAACGCTTTGCATTATGGTTCGTAATCCGGTTCGGGAAAAATGCAACCATGATAATTTTCAGTTTCATGGTTATCAATATCGTATTATCGGCTTTTATATCGGCAACAACCGCAAAAGCAACTATTTTATTACCTATTTTCATGGTTGTGGCTGCTATTTACGGAGCAAGAGGTGGAGATAACCGAAATAATCTCGGGCGAAACCTGGTTCTGCAAAACCTTTTTCAAATCAATATGGGTGCTACGGGATTTCTCACGGGTTCGGGTGCGAATTTACTTGCCGGGGCAATGATTGCCGGTGCAATGGGTTGGAGTTCATTCAGTTATCAGGACTGGTTTGTAGCTGCTTTCCCGCTGTGTCTCATTCTGATGATTATTGGGTGGATTATTGGCACAAAATTAATTTTCCCATTAAAAAAAGAAGAAAACCAACCACAAATTGATGGTGGTATGGATAGGTTGAGAACAGAACTGGCTAAACTCGGAAAAATGACTTTTGAGGAATTTAAAGCCATTGCCATTTTTGTTATTGTATTAGGTTTATGGGCTACCGACAAACAACACGGAATCAATCAAACAGCAGTCGCTTTTTTGGGTGCAGTCGTGGCATTACTTCCCGGAATAGGCATTGTAAAATGGAACGATATTGACATTCCTTGGCACTTGCTGTTGTTTTCTGCCGGTGCTTATACTTTAGGAGCAGGACTCGAAGCTACCGATTTGCCGGCAACTTTGGTTGACGTATTGTTTAATGCTATTGGAATAAATGCCAATACACCATTTATACTTATTTATTCAATGCTTACCGGTGCTATGCTTTTTTCGGAACTTTTATTCGAAAGTAAAACCATGCGGGCATTAATTTTTATGCCAATTTCAATAGGCGTGGCGAATAAATTCGGATTTTCGGTTTTAAGCCTGGCATTTCCGGTGGCTTTACTCATTGAACACGTTTACGTTTTACCATTCAATAGTAAACCTGCTGCATTATTGTATACTACAAATCACTACAGTTGGAGCGATACATTAAAATTCGGTTTGACCATGATGATGATAAGTTGGTTTATGATAATGCTTTGGGGTGAAACAGTATTAAAATGGTTAGGCTATACAAACGGATTGATAGCCCCCTAATCCCTATAACGGGGACTTCTAATGGATTTAGAAAAAAACAGAACTTACTAATATCTGAAATTTTATTTCACCATCATTAATTTGTTAGTTAAGTGCAATACAGATTGGAAATACCAATCTAAAAATTAAATGAATCAAATTTCGTCCCAAAGCCCCGTCCGATTAATAGGGCAAATGGCAGGGAAATAAATAGTGATTTAAGAAGTGATTTATAAATTTCGGTTGTAAATAATATTTGGAGACGAAAGTAACTACACACCCGCATTAGGGGCTTAGGCGGTTTGTTTCTTGAAACTTGAAATAAATGATTACAAAAATCTACAACGAAATCGTGAATTTTCTGAGTTTTTCGACAAAGCTCAGAAAGTTGCGTTCACGGATAAATCAAAGTATTGATTTACCGGAAATTATCGGAGAATTACCCAATTCTCATCCGCGTGGATTTATCAAAGAATTTAAAAAAAGAAGAACAACCATAGTTGAAAATTATTTAAGAATTACCAATAGTCTCGAATCGGCTAACTACAACGAAAGAGTTCATGCACTTAATCTGCTTGCCGAACATATTATTTATTCTCGATCATTGTCAATGCCACTCAATGCAGCAAGGGTTCAACTGGCATTGATGAAAGAAGTAGTAAAAAACCGTGATGACAAACGTGTACAACTGGAATTGATGCGAGACTTCTCGGTTTCTTCTTTTGGTCATCCCCGAAAAATCAGAAATTTTCTCAGAAAACTCGATATTATTGAAGTTCCCGAAACAGGCAAGGAACTCAAAGACTTGAAAATGGGTTGGGATTTTCATGTCCATGATAGCACATCCTATGGTGTTAAACTTCCAATTCAACTTATCATTGATGCATTTATTAAAGGCATTTCTGAGTTAACAATAGTATACAACAATCTCGACCGTGAAGAAGCAGTAAAGGAAGTGTTGGAAGCCGGAAGAATATTAGGGATAAAAGTAAATATAGCACTGGAATTTAGTGCATTAACCAATGGAATGAGATTCCATTATTTATATATTTTGCCCAATTTTTCGAGCGAAAAAGAAAGATTTAAAACATTCCTGAAACAAAAAACAACCAATTTCAATGAATTTCTGCATGAGTTGGAAGAAAATGAAAACAAAAGACAAAAAGACATTGAGCAACTGATACAGAACTTTAATAATGAGCACCTTCCTAAAATAAACGAAGGTTATGCATCCGATTCCATTTACTATTTACAACCTTTAATTGTTCACGACGAGGAAAATGCCTTTGGTCATAAAATTTATTCGCACCGACAACTTGGAGAACTTTTATATCCAAAACTTAAAAAAGTACTTGAAAAAAGAGCAATACAGATTTCAGCTTTAAAAATTCAAACCGAAAAGGCACACGAACAATTTACGAAACAAGAACGTGAAACTATCCAACATCGCTTCCGTGAAATTCGCATGCAATATCGAAATCTGGAACCCGAAAAAATAAGATTGGAGTATTTTGGCGGCGACGAAACTTTGCTAATCGAAACAGCCGTTAGTAGTTTGGAAGACATCTATTTACTGGCAAAGAAAGCAGGTGGGAATATTAAATTTATTCAACCACTGAAACATGGATTGCAAGCAGCTATCAATAAGATTTTGGAAAACTACAAGATGTTATCGTACACCGAGATTTATAATATGTATGGAACATACGAATCAAAAGAATCAGATTTTGTGATATTTTCAAAATTTATAAAATTATTAAATGAGAGAAAATTAGACCCAACTATTGAATTTTTAAATGCAAATAAACTAAATTTTGATGAAATTAAACTAAAGGAAGCATTGGAATATTTACTATTAAATAAATTAATTCCAGCAATTGGAAGTGATGCTGCTGGGCGGTCGACACTGGCACCTGGTATGGGATTTATTCTGGAAAGCAGGTTAGTAAAAAATCAAAAAAACTATTTCAGAAAACATCATCATATATTGCCTACTGAAATATCTGATTTAATCTTCAGTCTGGCAAAAATCCCAAAAATGCCTTTAATAAAAGACGAAAAACCAACCATTATTTGTTTGGGGAAACTAAATCGGGGTAAACAAAACCTGCTGGGAGACGAAAAAATTGAAAAACCTATTCACCCCTTTAAAGTATGGGAATACCTGAATCCGACCATTAAAAATACCCTTTTTATTCTCATTGGGTTTATTCCGGCTTATCTTACAGTTGGTATTGAGTTTGCATTTTTGTGGCTTTCAATAACCGGTTCGCGCAATGTATTTGTAGATGTAATTTCCGAAAATGGCTTTAGCCCAAATGAGTGGCATACCAACGATATTAATTGGACCAATTTTGCTCATTCTCTTTTCTGGACTGGTTTTTCGGTGCCAATTCTGGGATTTGTTAAAGCCAGTTTCGATATTGCCTGGACAGGAACACACGAAGGAGTACTTTTCGAAACCTTAAAGTTCTTTTGCATAAATATCTCCAATGGCATTTATCTGGCTTCACATAATTATGTCAGAGGGTTTGATAAAGTAACGATCAGGGCAAACTTTTTTCGTAGTATTTTAGCCTGGCCATTGGCAGCTACTTTTTCTCCTTTGGGTAATGCACTTCTAGTACCAAGTATCGTACAAGCTAAGTTTTGGTCCGATTTTGTGGCAGCTATTATTGAAGGAACAGGCAAATACAAAAATATTATAAAAGTGAAAGATCGCATTATGCAGAAATTAATACCGGTCGTAGTCAGCAATGATCTGGAAGCCGAAAAGCTTGCCATGTTGGACATTATCTATTTTGTATATGAAAGTACCAGGGCTGAAACGGCTCTTAAAAAGCAACTTATTCCTCAGATTAGTCGGCTTACAAAAATAAAAAACTTCTTATTGAGAAGAAAAATAATGATTACGCCCAACGAAACGTATTTCGAACTCAAAAAGCGTATGGAATTGCCTGATAGGTTCAATGAATTGATTGATTATATTATTGAGCATTATTATCGGGAACAAAGTTTGTATTTAGTCAAAATGGTTTCCATGAACTACAATAGACTGTATAAATGGTTAAACAGCATCGCTAGATAATTGGGATAACATAATTCTAATTCCGTCATTAAAAAGTCGGAATCTGAATTCCGACCTCCCGAAAGATATTCAGAAATAAGAATTCAAATAACCTTAAAACAAAATCCTATGACAATCATTCTTTTTGGCCCTCCGGGCTGTGGTAAAGGTACTCAGAGTGAATTAATTGCTGAAAAATACAAACTTAAACACATTTCTACCGGTGACATTCTTCGGGCAGAAATGGAAATGGGAACAGAACTTGGTTTGTCAGCAAAAAAATATGTAAACGAAGGAAAATTAGTGCCTGATGACGTCATAATCGGGATGCTGATGAAGGCTATTAAATCCATTGATGCTAACCTGAACGGAGTTTTACTGGACGGTTTTCCACGTACAACTGCCCAAGCTGAGGCTTTGGAAGAAAAATTAACTTCATCCAATAAACAAACAAATGTGTTGATAGATTTACGTGTAAATGATAAAGAATTGATTTCACGTATGATATTACGGGGAAAAGCTACCGGAAGAGTAGATGACAATCCTGAAACCATAAAAAAAAGACTACAAGTTTATGCCGAACAAACTTACCCTGTTAAATCGTTTTATCAGAAACTAAATAAATATGTTTCAATTGACGGATTAGGTAAAATTGATGATATCTTTGGAAAAATTTGCATCGAAATAGAAAAAGCTATTTGAACCAACTTTTAATTAGTTGGTTTCATCGCTGTAAAACATGAAGAAAAACCAAACAAAACTTCAAAAACGATTATAAGAATCAGAATATTTAGTATAATCTTAGCACCCAGTTCAATTAATGAAATTTTTCTTCATTAAATCGAAAAAAAACTGAAATATTAAGTACTTTATTAAAATTTAAATCCATATATTTGTGTGATTTTACATTAAAAATCTTTTGCATCTTATCATTTAATTTAATATTCAACTATTTTTAAATAATAATCATTTTTAAAAATCTTGAACATAAAAAAAACTATATCTGCCTTATTACCTATAGCAATCGGACAGGTTTTTAAAATAAAATAAATAAACGAATTAATTTAAAAACTTTTGAAAGGAGAACAAATTATGAAACAGAAATTACAATTTTATTTTGTGTCCGTTTTTTTCTTAATGTCAACAGCATTTGTAAACGGACAAGTGAGAATTACTGAAGTTATGTCGAGTGCTTCGGGTGAAGCAGGAACAGTTGGAGCAATAGACTGGTTTGAAGTTACAAATCTTGGTGCCACCGAAGTTGATATTACGGGATGGAAGGTGGATGATGGTAGTTTTGCTTTTGCCACTGCCCTTGCATTGAATGGGGTTATTGCTATTCCTGCCGGAAAAAGCGTTATTTTTATGGAAACTGCTGCTCCTGCTACCGATGTTGCTGCTTTTAAAGCATTCTGGGGTACTTCCCTTGATGCCGTGTCTGTTGGTTCATATTCTGGATCGGGAATTTCACTTTCATCAAATGGAGATGGTGTTGCGTTATTTAGAACTGATGGAACCGAAGTTACCCGTGTAACTTTTAGTGCTGCAACATCAGGTTCATCTTTTTATTGGAGCTATAGTGCTACGGGTTCAGTTATTTCAACTGCAGTTGTAAGTACTCTTGGAACAATTAATGGTACTGTATCTAATCAAGTTACATTAACTTCAGCTAATGTAATTGGAAATATAGGTTCCCCCGGAACAGCCATTATCTTTCCATTAAGTTCAAATGTAAACAACCCAAACTACAAAAATTGGTCGTTGGTTGGAAAGACATTAAAATTTGATATTTTGCCAACAACAAAGGTTGAAATTTATGCGCTAACAGGTAGCAAAGTGGCTGTTTTTGAAGCTGCAAAAGAAATAGAATTGAATTTAAGCAGAGGCATTTATATGCTTAAATTTAACGATAAGGCATCGAAATTTATGAAGAAATAAGTTTTTCAAAAAATATTGATATTCTTTTTTTTCAATTTTTTGAAATCAAAGCTTCGGAGTACGATGTAATTATCGTGCTCCGTTTTTTGGAATGGGATTGTCGATTCGACTAAAAGTTCTACTTTTGTCGTTTACCAATCTGAATTCAACTATGCAATTATTCCGCAATAAATGGACGGCATTATTTCTAAGTAATTTTCTGGGAGTTTATAATGATAACTTCGTGAAAAACTGCATTATATTTATTGCCGTGGGTTGGGCAATGCCAAAGTGGATGACGCAGTCACAATTAATTTCAATAGTATCGGCTTCGCTTGTAGTTCCATATCTATTTCTGTCACCATTAGCCGGTCGCTTGGCTGTTATCTATTCTAAAAAGAAAATCTTCCTGCTTTGTAAATTACTCGAAATTCCGATATTGCTATTGGCATGCGTTGCATTTTACTATCATTGGGTAATGGTAGCCATTTTTTCCGTATTGCTCATGGGAATTCTAAGTTGTTTATATTCTCCATCAAAATACAGCCTGATACGTGATATTGGCGGAGAAACCGGAGTTTCATTTGGAAGTGGAGTGTTTGAAATGATGGCTTTTCTTGGAATTTTAATTGGAACAGTAACAGCTTCTGTTCTGGCAGATGTTTACAATCAATGGATTGTTTATTCATTTCTCCTAGGATTGGCTTTGCTGGGTTATGTGGTTACCGGTTCCATTCGGGCAATTGAATTACCCGAAAACAAAGAAGATTCCAGCCATTTGAATCCAATCAGTTTCTTGATTGATTCCTATCGTTTTGCCGCTAAACATAACCTGGTGAACAGTGCAGTTTTTGGTGCATCAGCGTTTTGGTTGATTGGGGGTATGTTGCAAATGAATCTGGTTATTCATTGTAAACAGATTTATCATGCTTCGAATACCGTTACCGGAATGGTTATGGCAACTGCTGCTATTGGCATCTCACTGGGTTGTTGGGCAGCAGGAAAAATTTCAGGAAATAAAGTAAAAAAAGGTCTTATTTTGATAGGAATTTCGGGTATGGGTATTCTGTTCTTTATTCTCACTTTTTTTCATCTGAGTATGTTATTTTTCGTGTTTTACGTTTTTTTCGTGGCATTTATGGGTGGTATTTTTCAAATTCCCTGTCTGTCCATCCTTCAAAACTCCAACCTTGGGCGAAAACTTGGTGATATGATTGCCTATTTGAATCTTGTTACTTTCATTTTTGTCTTGTTGGGAACACTCTTTTTCGCTCTCACCACTTATTTTACTACCGAAAACAGTAATGCCGTTTTTGGAATTATTCTCGCCTTCTGTATTTTTGTAATCATTTTCTTTCTGAAAAGTTCTCCGGTATTTTTGAAAGATTCAAAATCAATGCTTAAAAACATAGTTTTAAAACATACATAATTTCATCAATTTATAATAGAGATTTCATATATTGCCATTCAATTTTTTAATAATAAAAACAATTTATTTTTTAGTATTAATCATTTATTATTTAATACAATATGAAAGTATATCAATCAAATGAAATTAAGAACATCTCACTATTGGGAAGTTCCGGCTCCGGGAAAACCACTCTTGTTGAAGCTATGCTTTACGAGAGTGGTATCATAAAACGCAGAGGAACAGTTACAGGTCAAAACACTGTTTCCGATTACTTCCCTGTTGAAAAAGAATATGGTTATTCTGTTTTTTCTACCATTATTCAAACAGAATGGCTTAGCAAAAAACTAAATTTTATTGACTGTCCCGGTGCCGATGACTTTATCGGTGGTGTTGTTACCTCCCTCAATGTAACTGATACTGCTCTTATCCTGCTCAATACGCAATATGGCGTAGAAGTTGGCACCAATAATCACTTTCGGTACACCGAAAAATTTAACAAACCCGTTATTTTTGTAACCAATCACCTCGATCAGGAAAAAGCTGACTTCGATCGTACCTTGATGCAATTAAAAGAAAACTTTGGTAATAAAGTGGTTCAAATTCAATATCCTATTGCTTCCGGACCTCAGTTTAATACTGTGATTGATGTTTTGAAAATGAAAATGTATCAATGGAAACCCGAAGGAGGTGTACCAGATGTATTGGAAATACCTAGCAATGAAATAGGGAAAGCACAAGAACTTCACAATATATTGGTTGAAGCAGCTGCTGAACATGATGAAGAATTGATGGAAAAATTTTTCGATCAAGGCTCACTTACCGAAGAGGAATTACGTATTGGAATACGTAAAGGGCTAATTCACCGTGATATGTTTCCCGTATTCTGTGTTTGTGCCGGAAAAGACATGTGCGTTCGCCGATTGATGGAATTTGTGGGCAATGTAGTTCCAAGTGTAAATCAAACCGAAAAACCACAAACCAAAAATGGCAAAGATGTAACAGCCGATTCATATGGTCCTACCAGTATTTATGTTTTTAAAACCAGTGTCGAACCACATATTGGCGAAGTATCTTATTTTAAAGTGATGAGTGGAAAGCTAAAAGAAGGCGATGATTTAGTCAATATCGACCGTAGTTCCAAAGAACGAATCAGTCAAATTTATGCTGTAGCCGGACAAATCAGAACCAAAGTTGAAGAAATTGTGGCTGGTGATATTGGTGCAACCGTAAAATTGAAAGATACACGTACAGGTAACACGCTCAGCATAAAAGGTTGCGATTATGATTTCAAAGAAATTAAATATCCAGAACCTAAATATCGTCGTGCTATTAAAGCCATTTCAGAATCGGACGAAGAAAAACTGAGTGAAGTGCTGACACGTATGCACGAAGAAGATCCAACGTGGATTGTTGAACAATCGAAAGAATTGAAACAAGCTATTTTATACGGACAAGGAGAATTCCATTTACGTACCCTGAAGTGGAGAGTAGAGCATAACGATAAAATCCCAATTGAATTTAAAGACCCTAAAATTCCATATCGCGAAACTATTACCAAAAATGCTCGTGCCGATTACCGTCATAAAAAGCAATCGGGTGGTTCTGGTCAGTTTGGTGAAGTTCATCTTATTGTTGAACCTTATTACGAAGGAATGCAGGCTCCGGTAGTGTTCCATTTTGGAGGACAGGAATTCAAAATCAGTAACCGCGATACACAAGAAATAAACCTCGAATGGGGTGGAAAACTGGTTTTTATCAACAGTATTGTAGGAGGCTCTATCGATGCACGTTTTTTACCTGCAATTCTGAAAGGAATTATGGATCGCATGGAACAGGGACCACTAACCGGTTCGTATGCACGCGATGTTCGTGTTATTGTTTACGATGGAAAAATGCACCTGGTTGATTCAAACGAAATTTCCTTCCGTTTGGCTGGTCGACATGCATTTTCTCAAGCATTCAAAGAAGCTGGACCAAAACTACTCGAGCCAGTATATGATGTTGTAATTCAAGCTCCATCCGATCGGTTGGGCGATGTGATGAGTGATTTACAAGGTCGTCGTGCTGTGATTATGGGGATGGAAAGTGAAAAGGGCTTTGAAAAACTTTCAGCCAAAATTCCATTAAAGGAATTGGGAACATATTCTACAACCTTGAGTTCGCTCACCGGTGGTCGTGCTTCATTCAGCATGAAGTTTGCCAGCTACGAATTGGTGCCAATGGATATTCAGGACAAATTACTTAAAGAATACGAAGCATCGAAGAAAGAAGAAGAATAAATACTGTCAATTTTACAATTCAAAATCAAGGGAAAGCAGTTGTCTGGAAACGGATAACTGTTTTTTTTGATTGCTATAAATCAGTATGGTAAATACAAATGAACTTCCAAAAATTTTATATTTATAAATACACCAATAATATAAAATAGTAACTACTCAGCACCCCTAAGTTGATGATACAGAATATTTTATGAATT
>JACDZH010000082.1 GCA_013426815.1 Paludibacter sp. | reverse complement strand
TCTTTATGAGAACTTCCCTTTTTTCTGTTTTATTTGTCGGTCAGTAGTGATTAATAAATTATGTTAGGTGTGTGAAATTTATATTTCGTTGAATTACAATAATGTTACGTAACTTTTTGTTCACGTAAATGTTCTGTAAATGTAATTTTTTTGACATTGTTTTCAAATCTCAGATACATAATTTTGCATAGATTTATTTAATGTGAATTTCAAAATAAAAACAATTTTAAAAAAGTTATGAAAACAAGATTACTTAAGCCAGTAGCTTTGGCTCTGTTGCTTGGAAGTGCAGGTTTGGTTCAACCCATTGTAGCACAATGTTATTTAAAAGGTGATTTTCACCAACACACTACTTATTCAGATGGTAGTTACAGTTTTGCTCACATGATGGCAAAAAACAATCAGTATGGTTTGGACTGGTGGTCAAACAACGATCACGGAGGTGCATTTAACAGAGATGGACGCAACTCCGGTACTGATTTAAATACAACAGTTTATTGGGATAGTTACGCTTCAAATCCAATTGTTGGAACTGCAAGTACAAGCAATGGCCATCAAAATATGTGGCGTTGGCAGTCGTTACGCGATTATTCGTTTACTGATATTTTAACTGCTCGTTTGTTATATTCTACAAAAACAATTATTCAGGGTTACGAGTGGAATGTTCCCGGACACGAACATGCAAGTATGGGACTTATTACTAATCAATTCGATGCTTCACCTAATTGTAATCCTTTGGCTGAATTTGAGTTCAAATTCGATGGTAGTGATACAGATGTAACTGGAGGTGTTGTGCAAGGTTGGACAAAAAGTACACTTGCCGACCATGCTAAAACATTGGAAGCAATTACTTGGTTACAAACTAACTACAAAACAACAAGTTATGTAGTTCCTGCTCACGCTGAACGCCAGAAAAAATATAAAATCAATCATTTCCGCGACATGAACGATGCAGGACCGGATGTGTGTTTCGGATTCGAAAGTATGCCCGGACACCAAAAGTCAAGTGGTCGTGGAGGATACAGTGCAAGTTCTGACGGTGGCGTAACCTACGGTGGATGCGGTGTTTATGCTGCAAAAGTTGGTGGTTTATGGGATGCAATGCTTTCGGAAGGTCGAAAGTTCTGGTTGTTTGCCAGCTCCGACTGTCATGATGTAGCAGGTGATTTCTATCCTGGTGAATACCAAAAGACCTATACCTATACTACTGCTAAAACAGCACAAGCTATTGTTGATGGCTTGCGATCGGGAAATAGTTGGGTTGTTGAAGGTGATCTGATTGATTCGTTAATCTATACCGTAGAAACTGCCGACCAAAGCAGAACAAAAGTGGGTATGGGTTCCAATTTAATTGTAAGCAAAGGTAAATCAGTAAAAATTACAATTAAGGCTCGTGACCCTCAAGGTGTAAATAACAATACATATAGTAGTTACACTAATCCGGTTTTGGATCATATCGATATTATTAAAGGAAAAATAGGAGCTAAAATTGCGTCTACCGATCCACATTACACAGTTGATAATGTTACTACTACATCTGTTATTGCCCGTTTCGATGCAGTGGGAGGTGTTACCGATACAAAAAGTATTACAAGTCAAAAATGGACAAGTTTGGGTAATGGTTGGGTAGAAATGAGCTTAATTATCCCAAATGTGACAGATTCAGTTTATTTACGTTTACGTGGTACCAATCAAGGATTAAATGTTGCAAACGAAACCGATGTGGATGGCAATCCTTTGACAGATGCTTTGATGGGAACAAACGATGCTGCAAAAGCATTTGCCGATCTTTGGTTTTATTCTAACCCAATTTTTGTTTATTCTAATCCTGTTAAAGTTGCTAAATTTCAGATTAAACAGGCTTCGGACGATTTGGAAGAAGCATTAGCACCAGAAGTTGGATACACACAGTCATTACCTGTGGGACAAATTGACTGGACAAGTAGCGATTTAGAAGTTGGATGCGAGGGCAGTGCAAATGCCAATCCACAAATGATAGGATTACGTTTTCCTGGGATTAATTTTCCAAAAAACAAAACAATTAAAAATGCGTATATTGAATTAGAAGTGGATGTTGCTACTTCGAAAGTTGATCCATGTAATTTGATTATTACAAGTGAAGATAACGATAATCCGTTGACATTTGCAAACACTGCATCGGTATTGACTTCTCGTCCAAAATCGACAAGTTCGGTTGCTTGGAATGTTGCTGCTGATGAGTTAAATGTGGTTGACAGTCGTTATAATTCTGCTAATATAGTAAGTTTAGTACAAGCCAATTTAAACCGAACAGGTTGGATTTCTGGTAATGCAATGGCGTTTTTTATCAAAGGATCAGGTCGCCGCGAAATGGAATCGTACGATGGTGAAGCAAGTGCTGCTGCAGCATTGGTTGTGGAATACGAAATGAACGATACAGATATTCGTGTGATGCAAATTGCCGATTCTATCGCATATAAACTTGCTTTGAAATCTGATTCAATTTTAGCTACAACAAGTTCGTTGGTCGAGGCGAGTTATACAATTCCAAGCTGGACAAGTTTATTGATTGCTAAAAAGGCAGTAACAACAAACCCGAGTGAAACATCCATAGCAAATTTGAATACTGCTAAAGCCGATTTAGTAGCTTTCGAAAAACCTTTTAGCATAAATATGGCATTCAACGGTGATCCAACAAGTTGCATGGGATTTGCCTGGTTCAATAATGCCACTGTTACGGGTGGAAAAGTGGAAATTGTAGCGGGAAGTTCATCAGACTTTACTACTCCACTCTTCAGTATAAATGCAATTAGCACAGATTTAAATAATGTAAACTATAATGTATCGGGAAATAGTTTATCTACATTGGCTGGAATTGCAAGTAATTCAAAGAGAAATTATGTAAGCAATAAAGCATTGGTAACAGGTTTAACTCCAAACACAACTTATTCTTACCGTGTTGGTAAAGCAGGTGCTTGGAGCGAAGTGGGAACATTTACTACTGCAAAAACCACTAAAGAACCTTTCAGCTTTATTTACACAACCGACCCACAGGCAAATACAGTAGAAATGTTTGATATCTCGCAAAAAACAACACATGCTGCAGATGCTATGTATCCCAATGTTAACTTTTGGTTAAGCTGTGGCGATTTGATTGAAACTTCGGGTTCTACTAATTCAGAATGGGAGTATGAGCGTTTTTTTGCTACGCAACAGGATATTTTCTTGAAAAAACCAACAGCATATATTATTGGAAATCATGATAAATCGGCTAACAAAAACTTTACAAATCACTTTAATACTGAGGCAGTCGCTTTTGATCAATCAAAGTCAACCACACCTGGAAGTGTTTACTCGTTTGTATATGGCGACGCTTTGTTTATGGCTATGAGCTACGAAGATTATAGTGTAGCTGGATATTTAGATGATTTAAAAGCCTGGATGCGTGCTCAGGTAGCTGCCAATACAAATACCAAATGGAGAATTGCTTATTATCACAAGACTATGTACACTGGTTCAGGTTCACACCAAAGCGATGGTGATGGAAAAACAGTACGTGATGCAATGGCTCCTATTTTTGATGAGTTAAAAATCGATTTAGCTTTGCAGGGACATGATCATATTTACGAAGTGATGGGACCTATTAAGAATAAAGCGTTAGTTTCTAATGCAGTTAGTAATCAAGTTACGGTAACTTTTGATGCACGCGAAAACGTAACTGCAAAATTAGGTGGTACTTTTGATGTGAAAGAAGGTACATTATACTTCCTGAATAACTCGGCTGGTAAGAAGAAATACGAACCACGTTCAGAGACTCAAATGCAAGCTGTAGAAGCAGGATTAGGCATCACAAATTATTTCGGAATGTTTACAGGACGTTTCGGACAAACTGGTCGCCCAACGTATAGCAATATTCGCGTGTGTACCGATTCTATTAATGTTAATACCTATGAAGTGAGCGATTTGGGAGTTGCAACGCCATTTGATAATTTTAAAATTATTAAATCGACTATCACTTCATCATTAGCTACTGTTAATGAAAACAATATTGGATTTTACCCAGTTCCTGTTAAAGATTACGCATTTGTAACCTTTAAAAATGAAGTAAAGGCAAATGTTGAAATCTTCTCATTAAGCGGTAGTTTAGTTAAAACTATATCTATAAACGGTTCGACTCAATTAGACTTGAGTAGTTTATCAAAAGGATATTATACACTTAAAGTAGTTTCGGGCAATAGTAATTATGCAGTGAAATTTATTAAGGAATAATTGAAGTTTTTATATTGAAAAAGCTTGCTGAATTTGGTTTAGCAAGCTTTTTTATTGTATGCCGAGCATAGCGAGTATATTTGACGGTTCAAGTCCGTTTTGGGGGCTATCAGTAGCCAACCATTAGCTTAAGGCAAGGTTGTCCATCGTGAGGTGGAATCTGAATGAAGCTGGCGGCAAATTTCCGGTCGGAGGAACACGAACATCATCAGGCACATGTTTTAGGACAAGTTTGCAATACAAAACAAAATCCAAAAAACAGAGCAGATACTAAGTGTGTAAATGATACCGATATATGGAAAGGAGGTTACTCGTCTTACCTCGGGAGGTCTCACAGACGTATGTATATGAATTTAATATTCAGAAGTACGGCTAATAATTGCTGTGAGAAGTCAGCAGAAGCCATAGTACCGAAAAAAAAAGTAGGGATGGGCTGAATTTTAATCAAGTGAAAGTAAATGAATGTTACCCAATAAAAGGTAGAATGCAGAGAATATCTCATGATAACTCACAAGGTAAGGATATTTCGGAAACTGAAAGCACACTTGGAGTGCAGTTTTATATTGAGAAACCTCCATCGATTGCGATTCCATTCAAAAGGCTAGTTACTTATTTTTTTCAACTTATTATCAGTTTGTTCATGTGTATATTAAGAAACCGCCCTATACCGAACGCTAGCTACGTTGGAGTGTGAGGACTGTGAGCGAATTTATAGCTCACTTCATACACTATATTCAGAATATTTGTATCGAAGCAAATTTATGTTTTTCCAAGAGGTGTGATTTGCCAAGAATAATCTCCAAATTCTTTTCACACTTCTGACTAACGACAAAATTCTATAATTGAAAATCAATTAATTAGCAAATTGGAAGTTGGAGCTCTCAAGTTGAGTTCAAATAAGTTGCTCTCCTGCAGAGCTAATTTCCTCTTCAACTATCTAAAAAAAAGATAAAACATTTTTTGCTAAGATATTAAAAAAAATATATAGACACTCTTCATATTTGGATTACAACATAGAAGTAGTAAACATTTAAAATTCAATAAGAATGAAAAAATATAAACATATATTATATTATATTATATTACATTATATTATATTATATTATATTATATTATATTTAAAAATATAAATATTTATTGCAATTTTGCAACGGGAAATTTGTAGTTTAATTAAAACGCTAACGTGAGTGCTGAAACCCTGGTGAAAATCCAAGAGAATTTCCCTTTTTTAACTTCCAATAATTTTTTGTATGGCAAAAAATTACGACCGTCGCGAGTTTTTGAGATATTCACTGTTTGGAATTGGAAGCTTTTTTATAGCTTCATCTCCACTCAAAATATTTGCTGCCAGCCCTACTCCTAATGGGAAAAAAGGCCTCACAACTTTTGAAGCAAAACAACTTTCTGTTCAAGCCAAGGAATTTTTCTACAAAAAACTGTACCCCGAAGCCACAGCTATTTACCAACAACTGATAGCCTATAACCCTAAATTTATAGCCTATTACGATGGTTATGCAAAGGTATTAAGTGCTCAGCAAAAAACAATGGAAGTTGCGGAGCTGTATCGACAAGGCTTGCAAAAAAACGCAAAATCGTCATTATTTATGCATCGACTTAGTTTGCGTATTACTGACATTGCATTAGGTAACCAAAAAGCTGAAAAAGTGTTTCGTGCTAAATATGGTGAAACTCCACTAGTTGAAGCTGCTGCAACGCTTATGTTACAAGCAATTAATTCCAATAAGAAAAATAAAGGACTGTATCTCAATTTGCGTGATAACTTGAATGCAGTAGATAAACACAATAAACAATTAGAGAAAAAAGGAAAAGCGCAGATAGCTTTTTCCGAAAGTCTGCGCACCGATATTATGACTACAACTGCTGTTCACGAACAACGATGGACAGAAAGCCGAAAAAGCCGAAAACCATACATAAGTGAAAATGTGGACACAGATGTTGAAAAAATTAAAAACAAACATCGTCGGGACAAGCACTCGGATAAAGAAAAGAAACAAAGCGATGAATCTATAAAAAAAGTAAAGAAAATACATCTGAAACATGGATTAAACCTGAATCTGGCAACAAAAAATTTGAATAAAATTGAAAAATACGGTATGTTAATTCTGGAAGAAAGCATTAACGATACCGATACAATTGGCAAACTAAGGAAACATTATCGAAAAAATGATGCAAGTGAAAGATTGATAGAATTAGATCGCTATTTGTATCTGAAAAATGATTCTTTGGCAAATGCACTGGCATTGGCAAGCACCTTGTGTAAACACAGTAATTCACGTTCTGCAATTTCTGAAACCAAAGAACTATTGACAAAAATCAGCCCATTGATACTTAATCAGCCGGCAGTGTGTATTGGTACTTATTATTTTACCCTGGCAGCTGTAAATATGTCCGAAAAAGAACCAACCCTTGCCCGAGCCACACTATTGGAAGGAATTGATAAATTTGATGGTAGAGGTGGAATATCCTATTCATTAATGGAGAGATATGCTATCACATTTACCGGAAAAGATACTACTATAAGCATACAAATACTACAAGCACTCAGTGGTAAAAAAGTAAATCCTACCGAAAATCCAATTTGGAAATATATTCAAAACTACCGTCAAACACTTACCGAAAAAGAACCCAGTATAAACGAGCAATTGAAACCACTTCTTGCCTTAGCAAAGATTCAGAAAAAGACTGATGCAGCGGGTTATACTATTACAACGGGCGAAATTGAGAAACTGAAAAACAGCTGAAGATAGTTGATAGTTGACAGTTGTTAGTTGACAGTTGAAGTCCTGAAATACAAAACATATAAATTCAACATTATGAAAAAAAAACTATTCAACTTCGTTTTTTCACTGTGTTTGTTATGCATTGGTTCCACTACTAACGCACAAGCCCCTACATCAATAAGTTTCGAATACGACAATGCCGGAAATTGTACATTAAAATACAAAACGGTGGTGTTGGGTCCACAAGGTGCAAAAAAAAATCAAAATAATGATAGCATTCAAACCCTACCACAAAAAGAAATGATAGGTGAACGGGAAGTGTTGATATATCCCAATCCAACACGTGGCGCATTGAAAATTGAAATACGTGGTACACTGCCCAAACAAGTTATAGAAATGATGTTAACCGACATAAGCGGACACACTTTTGCAAGCCAAAAAATAAATGAATCTTTATTTAATTTAGATATGAACGCCTATCCGGCAGGAGTTTATATGCTACGGATAGCAATAGAGGGTGAACAAAAAGACTGGAAAATCGTAAAAAAATAGATGTAGGTTTTTGCATTTTTTTTGCATTTTTTCTTTACTGCAAACTCAATAACCGCCAACTTTCAATTGTCAACTCTCAACTGTCATTCTATGAAAACAAAACTTTTATATAGCTGCTTATTAGTCTTTTTATTGTTGGGTTTCAACACTGTTTCAGCCACCATATCGCCGGTAGTAATATCGGAAGTATTTTACGATTCACCACTTGATGAAGATATGAGTGCAGCTAACAATCACAATGGGGAATTTATTGAGTTATATAATCCATCTAGGGTTGATATTAATATTTCAGGCTGGAAAATAACCGATAGCAGTTCATCGTATTATATATTTCCCGCCAATTCTATTATATATGCTACAAAAATGCTACTGGTAGCCTATCAGTTTCCAGGTTCTAATTTCAATATATCGAGTATATTTCCTACAATACCAATTTCGGACCAACTACCTGTTTTTTATCATAATCGTTTCATGCTCAGCAACAATGGCGAAGAAATTAAACTCTATGATTCGTCAGGACAATTGGTAGATAAAATGTCGTATCGTCATGGCAGCACTTTTAGTAAAACAGGATTTTGGAATTTAACAGCTACTAATGGAATAAACACACCTGCCAATAGATTGCGTTCAATCCATCGTTCAAATGTACATTCGGGGGCATCAGGTATTTTCCCTTTGGCTACCGATTACCTAACCCTAGTTCCAACACCTTTGGTACTTCCTGAAAATATTGTTTTGCCGGTGGTGGGCGAAATCTTCAATGGATCTTCGGTAGACCAAAGTTTACCCATAGGCACTTTACCAGGAGAAGCTTCAGTAAGTCCAACAGGGGCAGCTACCTATCAAATTCCCATCGAAGTGCCACCCGGCACCAACGGAATGCAACCACAGCTCTCGGTAGTATATAACAGCCAGGGTGGTTCAGGTATTTTGGGTGTGGGATGGGATATTTCGGGTGGTTCGAGCATCAGCCGTACTCCACAAAACCTATATTACGATGGCGTAAATGGAAAAGTAGAAAGCACCACCATTAAGTTTAACAATACAGACCGATTGGCATTAGATGGGCAACGTTTGATATTACTTTCGGGTTCTAACTTTGAAGTTGGAGCTGAATATGGTACAGAAACTGAAAATTTTGCTCGTGTAAAAATTGCCAAGTGTGCCGGTTCACAAGATATATATTTTATTGTTACCACCAAAGATGGAAAAACAATGGAATATGGCAATAATATTAATTCACGGTTGATCAATGCCGGAAATGAAAGTCGCAGATCAGATAACCGGGTTTTGTCATGGAAATTGAACAAGGTTACAGATGTTAATGGTAATTATATGACATATTGTTACACATCACAGCAACTTTACTTACAATCTATATATTACAATTCAAATTATTACATATCTTTTAGTTACAATTCTATCACTCCAAAAAGCACCTATATTGGTGATTTTTTAGTTTTGGAAAACAAAATATTGAAAAAAATTGACATTTATACACGGATTGAACAGTTTGATGAAATTAATGAACAGTTTGAGCTAATAGATAAAGTTATAAAAACATACAATTTTTCATATCGTCCGGAGGAAAGAAATATGCGCTTAGATGCCGTATCTGTAAATGTAGAGGGTGTTCAACTCAACTCTACAAAAATTGAATGGGGAGCAGAAAGTAACGGAATATAAAAAATTGATGTAGGGAAAAATATTGATAAAAATCTAGTAATAAACAAAGGTAAAATAATGTCTGGAGATGTTAATGGAGATGGATATGCCGATCGTATCGAAATGTGGCCGGGCTGCACAAATGTTATGGGACATATTAAAGTTTATTTATTTGACAAAATCATAAACAAATATAATGATACTAGTTCATCTATACAATTTAATTATAGTAATTTAGATTTATATAAACTTCAAATGGTTATTAGTGATATTAACAATGATGGAAAATCAGAAATTATATTAATGAATAGGGGATATCTTGAAACATACATTTATGATAATAGCACTATTATAAAATCAAATAATATAATTAATACAGAAACACTATTTCATGTTGGAAGAAATTTCAATATGTTTTCTGCTCATGTTGATAATGATCAATACTATGATATTGTGATAGTTTATAACAATTACGGCTTAATTGGCGATAGAGTGCATTTTAACCCTGGAATTAAAGTTTATAATGGGAGTGCTATGGGTTTGATAGATAAAAAAGTAAGTCATTTCTTTACGGAAGATATTTTTAACAAAACAAATATTGGTGATTTTAATGCAGATGGCAAAATTGATATTTTAGACACAAAGACTTCAGGTTCAGGAGGTACATTAGTTGATAATACTTCCTCATTATCTTTTGTTTCAACCCCTAATTGGTATTTACCCTCTATTTCGGAAAGTGAATATCCTGGGGATTTTAATGGAGATGGATTAACTGATTTATTATTTAAAAAAAGAGATAATAATGAACTTATTTTGTTGGAAAATAAAGGCGGTTACTATAAAACGCCAAGTTACAGATCAGTTACCCAAGACTTTGTTTATGAATCGAATAACTTTCAACAAGTCATACCATTTGATTATAATTGCGATGGGTTGACTGATATGATTGTTATTGATGAGACTTACAATAAATACAAAGAATTTATTAACTCTAAGTGCTATTTCTATAAAAATACAGGTAGTGGCAACTTTGTTAAAGAATATTCCAGTGAAAATATCATGAATAAGGAATATCTTTTTGTTAAAAAGGAATTTAATGCGTTCTCTGATGTATTTTTTGCTGATATTAACGGCGATGGAATAGCCGATTTGGTAATACCAAATGGAGATAGGTACTCCGCTTTTACCATGCCCAATGCCAATCGTCGCAACTTAGTTACCGGCATTACCAACGGTATGGGATTGAAGCATAGTTTTACATATAAAAACTTTTCGGATTACGACCAAACCACAACTACCGACCCAATCCGTAACCTTAAAGCACCTATTACGGTGGTCGAAAACCATGTAGATGTAGATGGCAGTATAACAAATTACACATTTTCAACTCCCAAAGTACATATAGGTGGGAAAGGGTTTTTAGGATTCCAAACTGTAACCACTACCAGCTCACCCTTAAATGTAAAAACAGTTAATACCTATGAAATTGAACACAATAATTTTGGTGTAAATCTGAAAAAGCAAGAAGTAAGTACTTTATCACGTTTACTTATTTCGACGAAAACCCAAACGAATAGTATTATAACTTCAGGGATTAGTCAGGGACGAAATGGCGAAAAACGCTTTATACCCGTAATTTCCTATCAAAAATCAACTGACCATTTAACAGGCATAATTCAAACCACCGATTACGAGTACACCGACGGATATGGCAACCTAACCAAGCAAACCACAGAGTTAGGTAATTCTACTAAAGTATTAGAGACAAATTATGTAGCGCGGTCGGGTAAAACCATACTCTATTTGCCTGAAACTACAACCGTTACACAAAAGCGAACCGGGCAACCTGATATTGTAAGTTCCACCAAATACGAAGAATATGATGAAAAAGGATTACCTGCCAGAAAGAAGGAATATCCGGCTACCGATGGAGAAATTATTACTGAATACTTCTACTATACTCCAGGAAATATCCGAAAAGTAATTGTTACACCCAAAGACTGCACACCACAAACCACCGAATATACTTATGATGCTTTGTATCGCTTTGCCCAAAGTGTAAAAAATACTTTAGGGCAAATGTCGAGAAGTACATACGTTGATTTTACAGGTAAGCTGCTTACAAAAACAGGAATTGATGGATTGACAACCACCTACCAATACGACGAATTTGGAAGATTAAAAACCGAAACACTACCCAATGGCGAGTTAACAACCTACACACTAACCTGGAACGACACCGGCGATGGCTATTTAAAACAAGCCACAACCATGCCAACCAATAATGTTTCGACCGTGTTATACGACAGACTTGGACGCGAAACCGGCACTGCACAAACCGGATGGAAAGGAAATATCCTAACTTCATCTAAAGAATATAATGCCAAAGGGCAAGTCTATAAAGTCACAAAACCACATTATACAGGCGAAACAGAGTTGTATAGCACCTACTTGTACGATGATTATGGCAGGGTACTTACACAGAGCAACTTTGATGGAGTACAAACTCTCAAAACAGAGTATAGTTATTCGTACCTGACAAGCACTGTAACACCGCCCAATAGCCAAACTGTAACCACCACGCTTGATAATAGCGGACTGGTGGCAAAAAAAACAGATGCTGGGGGTGATATTATTTATACCTACAATGCAGCCGGCAAACCAATCAACATAACTTCAAATAACAGTACTACAACCATTGAATATGATAACTATGGCAATCAGAAAACACTGATTGACCCCAATGCCGGAACCATCGGTTATACTTATTATGCCGACGGGCATTTGCATACCCAAACCGATGCCAAAGGCAATCTTACCGAAATGACTTACGATGCAGCAGGAAGAGTGGATACCAAAACCTTAACAGAAAAAAAAGATGGAGTAACCAAAAGCACTACACTGACAACATATTCTTATGTGCCAGAGGGCAATGGTATAGGGCAGGTGGAAAGCGTGCAAATGAAAGTAAACGATGCCATATATCACACACAAATCTATACTTACAACGCCCACCAACAAATCACAAATTCTACCGAAACCTACGATGGACAAACCATAGTTTTTGGTTACGGATACGACGATGACGGACTTTGGCAACCTACTTCCACCACTTCGCCCAGTGGTGTAGTAACCACCAATCATTACAACAGTTATGGTGACCTGGATAAAGTGCTTATGGGTAACACTGTATTGTGGGAAGGCAACGACCAAAACAGCAGCGGACAGTTTACCCGCTATACTTTGGGCAATGGATTAGAAACAAACAAGGTATTTAGTCCGCGTGGTGAGGTCACCAGCTTAAGCACCGTAGCTGCAGGTACTACTAATTATGTGCAAAACAACAGTTATAGTTACTTTCCTACCACTGGAAACCTGCACACCCGAAACGACTTGATCAATAACAGAGCCGAAACATTTGAGTACGACGAACTAGACCGCCTGACAAAAGGCTTCTTAAATAACGAACTCAAATACGAAATGAATTATGCATCCAATGGCAATATTAGTACCAAAAACGATGTAGGAACTTACAACTATGACACCACACGCCCACATGCCATGAGTGGCATTACTGGTGTGCAAGCAGGCGTAACCGCCGACAAACAATTTATCGATTACAACGCTTTCAATAAAGTAAGACAAATATTGCAGGGTATAGACCGTGAAAACATTACCAAACAATACGATATTTACTATGGTTTAGACGAGCAGCGCATTAAAACCATTTACGACGACATGGCAAATGCAAAATACTACAAAACCCGTTATTTTTTTGGTACTTACGAGCAAGATATTGACGAATTAGGTAATGTAACAAAAACCGATTATATTTACACCCCCGCAGGACTAACTGCAATGATAAAAAATGGCACTGTGTATTACGTACATACCGACCATCTGGGCTCACTGCAAGTAATAACCAATGCCAATAAACAAATAGTAAGCAGTTATGCCTACACACCTTGGGGCGGTAGACTTTTACTCGGTGGAGTAAGTATTACCGACCGTGGTTATACGGGACACGAGCATCTTTTTCCCTTTGGAGGAACTGAAGTTGGTCTTGGGCTGATAAATATGAACGGACGTGTGTACGACCCCGTGCTGGCACGCTTCCTTAGCCCCGACCCTTATGTGCAATCACCGGATTTTACACAGAGTTTTAATCGATATAGTTATTGTTGGAATAATCCGTTTAAATATACTGATCCGAGTGGGGATATAAATCTAGGACTTTTTTATATTTCTTTGAATATTGGCATTAGTCAACATGGTGGACTATC
>JACDZH010000445.1 GCA_013426815.1 Paludibacter sp. | reverse complement strand
TATACACAAATTTTTAAACACTTTTGTGACTAAAAAAACACACTCTAATTAGTTATTGACCATTTCTGAAACGATGTTGTCGTCCCATCCCCATCCCTCTACCCTGTCCAATACTATTTCCAACTCCAAACACTCTTCCCGCATTATACTCAGGTGAAGATTCTGTTGAAGTTGCATTAGTAAATGAAATTTCATGTTTTACATTTGCATCAAAATTGGTACACTTACCCATTTTTTTACCACTCATGGAACCTTTTCCCATTGGTCCTTTTTGATTAAATCCAGGCATAATAACCTCCTTTTTTAAAAAAATCTAATTCTACTATTTTCTGCTTTTTAAGCGTTTTCCTTTTCCGCCGACTTTACCAGTCATACGACCTTTCCCCATTCCAACACCAAGCTTTTTTGCTTTCTCTTCATCGGACGAGGTGTTGCAATTTCCTAATTTACGTCCAGTTCCAGAACCTTGACTTTCTGGACCAGTTCCATCCATTTTTGGCATAATTTCTAATTATTTATTGGTTGTACAATTTAATTATTTCAGCAATTTTACTTGTTGAATCTTTATTTGTTATCATTTCTATGTTTAAACTTTCGAGCAATGATTTAATTTTCAAACCAAACTCTCCCGAAATGATTTTACTTGCTTTGTGCGCTGCCACAAACTGAACCGCTGCCGGACCTGCACTTTCTTGTGATTCTTTACCAGTATTGAGAACAAATTCAGTTGATTTTGTTTCAGTATCATGAATTGCTAAGAATGCACAACGACCAAATCTACTGTCTATTGTTGAATCCAATGTATCTCCTGTTGATGTAATTACAATTTTCATGTTGTTATATTTAGAATTTTTATAAAAGTACGGATATTTGAATTGAGAAAAGTTATAAAATATTTTTTATTATTTACAAAATTCACATACCTGACAATTTAACATGATTGCAACATTTTGTTAGTATATAATTCTTACTGTTTCTAAGTTGGTGTAAATTCTAAATTAAAACTTTTCTACTGCAAAGATAACAATAGTTTTGAACTTATGTTCATAATTAGACCAAAATTGAATATAAAAAAGTCCAATAAAGATTTATCAATATTGGACATTATAAATTATATGATTCATTTCAGGAATTATATAATTATATAACCATTTTATTATCTGTAAGTTATATTAATAATTGAAATATAAATAAGAAAAAACGCGGAAATTTATCGAACTAATTTTTTAAAGATTTTGGTTAAATTAAATTTAATATATCTGTTCACCCAGAGCGATTCTCAGTTTTAACAAATTTACGGAATTATCAATTTTGGTTTTCAGCAATACGAATTTACTTTCGGAGACTGACGTAAAACAGTAAATTCCTGACTTTGACAGTTTTCGAGCCTTCATTTTGTAAAAAGCTGTATTATAGT
>JACDZH010000081.1 GCA_013426815.1 Paludibacter sp. | reverse complement strand
CTTATAACAACAATAAATTTTTAAATACCGCTTTTAGCGGACAACAATGATTTAGTTTGAATACTTTTTATTGAATAATAAAACTATCGCACTAACCACCGTTTGACTTGATTTTTAATATACTGCATAAATAGTTCCTGCACCCATTCAATAATATTATCTGACCAACGCTGTGGATGTGTAGAAACCATCATAACAGACTGTTTGGGATTTGATTTTAACCATTTAATAAAATCGTGAGTAGAATGAATATTCGGTATTATAGATATTTCGGGTTGAAAATTTGAATTCTCAACTTCTTCATCAATTATAGTTGAATGCAAGTGTTTTTCCGAAAATTTGTCCCTGATATTAAATTTATCGCCATTCCACATGCGACCCGTATCGGTAAAATAAACTACTTTTGGGATATTACTTGCAGACTTAATAAGAAAATCGAAATATGGTTCACCAATTATACCATAATCGCGGTAATTGTATGTTTTCCAAATATTGCGATTGTCCCATTTAGAAGTTGGACTACCGTGCATACTAATTGTTTTTACAGGATAAAACTGACGGAAATAATCAAGCTTTAATTTGAAATGCTCAATCGACTTTTCTACATCTCCATTAAATATATGCATTTCTTCGTAATGATACCCTATTTCGTGCCCCAAAGCAACAATTGATTGTATTATATCAGGTTGATTGCTTTGCGGAACTACGCGGAAATAATATGTAGCACGAATTCCAAGTTCATATTCAATTTTGGCAATTGTAAGTGAATGACTGGCTTTTATATCAACATCATGTCGAAGTATAACAAAGCGTCCATTGGCTTTGCCATTACACCAATCTTCGAAAGTAAAAAATGTATAATTTGCTTGTATTAAAGCCACCAACAAGTAACGATAGGCGGTAGGGGTGAAATCACGGAAATTTATTAAATTAATTTTTTGCATCTTTTATTATATTCTTTAACATTTATCATTTTTCCGTATGTGATTCATTCCCTTCTTAGAATCGTTTTGATTGGAATCAATTATTGATACGACATTTATTTACATATTGGTTGATTAGTAACACCTTTAAAAATGTTTTGATAATCGGGGTTATTTTGCATTATTTTAGCACTCTGCGGGTAATTTTCGATAAACCAAATATAAAAAGCTGTAACATCAATTTTATCCGAAAGCATTTGTTGACAACGGTTTGCAAATAGGATTTTAAGGTTTGTTACATTTAATAATTCTTCAATTTTGGATAACATGTGCTGATCATCTCCTGGCTTAAATCCAAAAGTCAATTTGTAATTATGTTCAAGTTCCTCTAATACAGATAATTTACCAACAAAACTACTATAACGAATTGAAGGTACACCTAAAATTGCAGCTTCAACACACATGGATTGTGAATCACCAATAAGCATAGTAGAAAATGATAGAACATGATGCACATCCAATGGTTTTATTTTTAAAGCATATTTCTTAAACTTAGGAATTAGTTCTTTCTCACTAGAAATATATACTGTTCCAACTTTACTTAACGATTGAATTATTTTTTCAATAAAGTTATCTTTTAACCCTTTCATACCCATATCATGATGGGCTGTTAAAGCAGAGAATCTGAGAATAAAGTATGTTTCTTCCTTAATATACTGATTTTTTATTTCCAGTTTTGGCTTAAAAAAATTTGGGTGTAAATATGCCAATTTTTGGTATCCTTCATATCCAATTTTTTTCTTGTTCCACAACCAAGCATCGACTACCTTTGGCGAAACTAAATAGGTATAAAAAGGGAAAAACATTAATGAATATAGCATAATAGCTTTTGCATCATCTTCATACCATTCAAAAGAAGGAATTCTAGTAACAAAACCACAATATGATAATACACCATCTGACCCAATTAATAAATCTGGTTTAGTTTTTTTAGTTATTCTCATTAATTCTAAAGTTCTTCCAAATAACGAAAAACCTAAACCAATTATTCCAAATCTATTTGGTCTATCTTTGATTCTGTAAAATTCTAAACCAGAATCTAAGCACAGTTGTTCCAAAACATCTTTTGGTCTTACAACAATAATCACATCTTGTCCCCTGTTTTTCAATTCTAAAATTGAATATTTAAACATGTGAAAATGTGCTGGATGACTTAATAAAAAAAGATATTTATTCATTGGTATATGCATTTATAATATTTACAATTCTTGTTATTTTAGAACTTGGATAATCGTAATGTGTAGGAATTGTAACTATTCTACTTACAATTTCTTCATAATTCATACAACTGCCCTTTAAATAGTCATAGAATGGTATAATCCATTGCGATTGAACAAAATGTTGTCCAATTTCAATTCCGTTATTTTTTGCATAGTCGATAAAATGAGTAGGCTGTTTTACCAAAACAGGAATCATGAAATAATTTAAATCTTCAGTTAATTGACAAATTTCAAAAGATTTATTTCCCTTTAGGGCAACAATAATTCTATTACCATTATCCTGTTGCAATTGCATCAATTTTTTTATATTTTCGAGTCTATTTTCAAAAATTGCTTGACATGTAGGGTATCCCAATTTTATTTTCGAAACCTTTGAGATTTGCTTATTATAAGAAAAATTAATAACTCTATTTTTTTTTATTCTCAATGTAATGTAAGTATAAATGAAATTATTATTCAAAATTGAATACCATATCGCTTGAACAAGATTATATACCAATTCGATATATTTTGGTTTCGCTAATGAATTATAATGCATTTTAAACGACTCCGTAAATTTAATATTATTGATTAAAACAAATCCACCTCTTATAGCAGAAGGAAATTTTGCAAAACCAAAAGAAAAAAACGAAAAATCTCCGAGCTTACCTAATAAACCGTTTTCAGATTTGGTCATAAAACCATGTGCACAATCTTCAATAATAATTTTATTTTTAAAAATAGAGCGTATTTTTGTTACATCAGCAGGATAACCAAAAGTATGGGTAAGAATGATTGCATCTAACTCATTAACTTTGTTAAGAAGAATGTTACTATCAATTACAAGTTGTTTGTTAATGTCGATAAACACAATAATACAATTTGCTTTTTCAATAGCTTCGAACACAGTAGGACAAGTAAATGGTTGAACACCAACTCTTGAATTTGGAGGTAAAAGACTTAGCATCAATTGAAACCCCGATCGAGCATTATCTAAAAAATAAACATGTTCAGTACTCAGAATTTTTGTAATTATTGTGTTTTTTGGTTTGAAATTAGAAAATAATGTCGCAATTGAAATATTCAAATCTTTAAAAGAAAGGGAATAATTCAATCTTGGCTGAATAATTTTAAATATCTTCATTTTCTTGCTTTTAGTTTCATCAACATATATTTTCCCAAGCTAAATAACATAGGTTTGCAAATATATAAAAATCGTCCATGTTCCACCAATTTACCCCCAAATTTCGATTTGAACTCACGTACTCCGTAACTTTCATCGGGATTGCCAGCTCCCATCATATCAAAACGGTCAAAACCATTTTTTGCTGCATATTCAATTCCTGCCCAAGTTGCCAAAGTAGACGGAAAAACATTCTTTATTTGACCATCCATACCACACACAAACCACTCATAAACAGCTTTTTGAGGCAGCATTACACACACACTTCCTCCAATAATTCTCCCTTTATGTTTTACAACAAAAAATTTTCCATTGTCGAATTGTAAGAGTCTTTCAAAAAAAGAATAAGGGAAAAGTGGTGTTTTTATTTTGATTTCATACAATTGTTTCAATAAAATAAAATAGTCTTTTAAGTCTTGTGTATCTTTAGTTTCCATCCATTCTGCACCTTCTTTTATCGACAATTTTACATCCCTACGTTTGGTAGTATTTAGTTGCATCAATGCCGATTCCACATCCAAAGTGGCAACATGAAAGTTGAGATGTGTATTGTAACTAAATCCTGACTTTTCGAATGTAGAACGAAAAGCAGAATAATCATTGTAGTTACGAATTTCAAAATAAATGGTTTGCCTTTTCAAACTATGAATGCTGTATTCCAAAAGTTTTTGTAAAGCATGAGGCTTAATATTTTCATCCAGCAATAAACCTCCGGGAACAATGGCACGCCTACTAAAAAACTGTTTAATCAGATTGCCATCGGCAATTATATAACCACATATTATCGCCATAAGTTTTTCATTTTCGGAGACGCCAAATACAAAGGGTTTCAGGAAAGAAAGTGAAGAATAAAATTCGTAACAATCTGGTGTTTGAAAAAAGGAAGCGTTTTCGGAACTCTTAATTAATTGTTGCCATTGAATTGGGTCGATTTGATGAATGGTAGAATGAATTTTCATTATTTTTAATTTCGGTTAGGCAATCACAAATTAATTAATTTATTTTTCTTACATAAAATATTTTTATACACTTCAATCACTTTTTTTCCTACTGTATTGGCATCTAAACCCAACTTAATTATTCGCTTTCGCCCATCTGTTCGATTACCAAAAATTAAAGCTTGTTGCAATTTATCAGCAATATCATTGGAATTATAGGTAGCAATAAAACAACCATCGATATTTGAGATAATTTCCGGAACATCGCCAACCGGTACCGAAACTACTGGACAATTGCAAGCCAGTGCTTCTTTTATAAACTGTGGTGAACCTTCCGACAAGCTTGTCATTAAAGCCACATCCACTGCGTTCATTAACAGTACCACTTGTTCTCGGGTATAGCCAGCTCCCATTTTTAATAATTCAATTTCGGGTAATTTTGAAACAGCATCTTTTGCTAATGTTGCATTTTTAACCCGATTTTGAAATGCTCCGGCAAATAAAACCATCTTTTTACTCAATTCAAATCCTAGTGATTTACGTGCCTCTTCTTTTTCAATTGGAATAAATAAATCGGTAACAACTCCAAAAGGAATAAGTGACTGATTTGATTTGAGATTCGATTTTTTCATTATTTTTTCCGAAACAAATATATTGTGAGCTGACAAAAACATCGAAATTTTCGAAAATGGAAATACTTTGTTATTATTAATATCACTTCCTAAATAGGTTGTTACCACTGGAATTGTACGCTGTAAATTAGACAATAAACCCGATAATCCATAATGTGCATGAATAATATCGGGTTGAAAAAACTTAATTCTTTTTTTTATTTTTTTTAGATTTTTCAGGTAACCAATAAAGCCCTTGCCCTGAATTTTGAAATAAGCTAACTCCATACCTGAACGAACCAAAGCCTCACCCTGCTCTTGTATAAAAGGAGAAATCTGACCAGAATTTGCACTACAAACAATTAATATTTTCATTTTTAAACCTTTATCACTTTTTATAGCATATCTCTTCCTGCCAACTTAAACCAACTCCAACCTAAAATAGCCACAAAAAGCAAGACCATATACCATTTAAAATATATCTTCTGTTTATTTGTAACTTGACTTAGCCCAAAGGCTGCCATAATAAGCAAAAAAGGCATAGCTGGTTGGTGAAAACGCTCCGACTGTGCAAATGAACTCATGGCAATAACCACTAAATAACCAACAGTAAAAGAGCCTATTAACATATAGTCCCGCCATTTACTGTTTTTTAAAACCCAATAAAAAGCAAACAATACGAAAAATGCCAAGATGTTTTTCACAAAGTTACCGCCGTGTATTAACTTCATATTTTCTTGATTAGGTATCTCAACAAGGGTTGGAAAAGGAATTACTAAAATCATGGGAATAAATACTGAACTGCTGGCATATTTAGAAAATTTATTTCCATTTTCACGAGTAGAACGCCAATTAAAAGAAGTTTCCTGATTAGTGTTTTTAGCAGCCCACACAGCCTCTATATCGATACTCATTTTACTACCCACAAAAAATACAGCTCCAATTAACAGCAAAATAATGAGAACTACCCTTTTGCCCATATTCAATACCCTTTCTGTAGATAAAAGTAGAGCAACTGCTATAGAAAAAAGCGCAGTAGCTCCTAACACTGTTCGAAAAAAGAAAAGCGATAAAGCCAAAGCTAAAAGTGGAGCAATATTCCAAAAATCAAAAACTTTATTCCGTATCATAAAATCTGATCGTTCAACAAATAACACGGTAAGAAAAACCATTTCCACTTCTTTCACATGTAATCCACTATAATAAATCATATTAGGCATGAGCATACAAAAAATGGAAGCCATTCGTCCAATTTCTTCTCCAAAACTACGGGTAGCAAGTCGATATAACAACAAACAAGTATAAGCACCTAACAATGCTTTTATAATTCTAGCAAAAATTATTGAACTTCCTGATAACCAGTATTGCCAACCTAAATAAAGTGGATAGCCCATATCAGAATATCCACCTTTTACATTATCAAAAAACGATTGAATATTACCCGTATTGATAAGATCAACTAACGAAATTGCCAAATCGTGATAAGCCTTTGAATCAGCTGCATGAAACTCAAAAGGTTGCCCTGTCATATTAGTATAAAAAAGAAAACTGACAACAACCCACCCCAAACGGATGATAAATGCTGTTAGAAAAAGTTTTTTTCTAAAAAATTTTGGAGAATAATTCGCCCACTTGCGGGTCAGATTATTCGAGAAATAGAAAAAACCAACCACTTCCGTTATTCCAAACATTATCCATACCAATGATAACATGTTTGAAAAGAAAATCACATTTGACACAATTAGAGCACCCAAATAAAGGTATATGGCTTTGGAAGAAAAGTATTTGGGAAGATAGTTGAGCATAAATTAGTAGAGAATACGTGATTAATAGTTGTTAATAACTGTTTTGTTTCTTTTTCGACAAATATTATTATTCATTCTTTAATTTTGTAAAGTAGAATTATGTGAAGTTAAATTGAACAATTAAAATCTTAGAAGCTTGCTAAAGATATGATATAGAGTTTAGTATTATATTATCAAGATTATGAAGATTATTACGTATTATATTAATCATAATTGATTGATTGATTGATTGATTTATTTCATTTTCAAATTTTCAAATTGGCACATTTTCAAATCAACTTTACTTTAGCTCACTATTACCTACTGCTATAGACTCTTTTCAAATGTTCAATATGTTTTTCTATGCTAAATTTTGTTCTAACAAAACTTGCTCCGGCTTTTGCTTTATTCTGATAAAACATTTTCTCTTGCAAAAATAAAAAAAAATGTTGGAGTAAATCTCCATCGTCCTTGGTTTTATACAGCGTAGCATATTTTCCATCTTCTGTTATTTCTTTCGTTACACCCCAATCATTTACAAAAACCGGAATACCCACAACCATCGCCTCAACTACTGCGATTCCAAAAGTATCATGGTCAGTTGAATAAAGAAATGCATCCAATTGATTTAAAATAGCTGGAATATCACTCCTTGAGCCTAAAAATGAAACATCTTTACTTAATCCGTTTTGCTCACAAAAATTTACACAATCATCAAATAAATAGGAATTCTTTTCGTCGCGCTTACCAATAAAAACAAAATGAAAATGAACTTTTTTGTCATGTAATCGCTTCAAAAAGCGGCAAATGGTCATTTGATCACGAACCGGAACAAAATTTCCAACTGTTCCTAACAGAAGTTTATCGGATGACAACTTCAATTCTTCTCTAAGATTGTAATTTTGAATGCTATTCGGAGTAATAGAAAAATCAAATTTTTCAAACGAAATGCCATTATAAACCACCTGTTGCTTATTGGGTTTTAATTTAAACTTATGTTGATAATAATCTTTTTGCGAGGCACTTACATAAATATTCTGATTAGTTCGCTGGATGATAAAACTCAATATTATATTTCCAAATTTATTATTGTTAAAATCATAACCATGTAAAGTAAGAATAATTTTAATTCCAGTTCCCATCACAGCCAACCAGGCATACAGCGCATCAATGGGTTGTTGAGCATGAACAACTTTTATTTTATTCATTTTCAATAACTTGCGCAATTGAAACAAGTAGCTAATCAGGTTCTTTCTGAATACTAATTTAAACATACAAACACCGCTTTCGATAAATTCTGGCTCCAAAACGCCACTTTTTCGATACACACCAATTGCAACAAGTTCGTTTTTTTTGGCATTTCGAAATACATCCAACAATAAAGTTTCAGTGCCACCACGATTAAGTGAACCGAGTAGAAAAGCAATTTTCTTCATAGTGAAAAGTCATTGATTGTCATTATTGTATCCGTTTTTTCAGTTCTGAACCAAGCTTCATCAGTTGCATCCATAACCGAAGTATTCCTTTTGGCAAAAACCGATAATACAAGTTATATTTGAATTTATGATTCTTCCAATTTATTCCCGACAATATTAAATTTACTTCCTTTTTATTTTTCCCTTGTAAATAATAGGGTAATAATCCATACAAAGCTAATCTTTCGTAAAGAAACCGGAAATCCTGATTCTTATATAATTCTCCATAATCGCCAAAAAGAATATGTGCATCCGGTTCATACAGTTTTTCGCCAATGGCTCTATTCTCCAATTCCACATCCTGATTATAATAAGCCAAAGGTTTATTCAGAAATGCTACTGGAAATTTGATTGCCACACGTACCCACAAATCGAAATCTTCGCCTAATTTTAACTGGGGTTTAAAACCATTTTCCGATTCAAAGATAGATTTTTTAATAACCGTTGCACCCGTCCACAAGGGCATAAAAAGCATTTTGGAATAAACCTGAAAGTAATTGATAATTCCCATTTCGAAATTAGATTCGATACCTATCGGTGCAATTCTTTTTTGACTATTTTTAATAATATAATATCCACTTCCATAAATTCCTGCCTGGGGATAAGCTTCAACTAAAGCCTTCATTTCTTCTAAATAGGTAGGTTCCCACCAATCGTCAGCATCCAAAAATGCAATAAAAGGGTACTTTGCCAACTTAACACCATTGTTTCGTGCAACAGAAACACCTTGATTTTCCTGACGAATATATCTTGCCTTATTACCCATAAGTTCCATACATTCCAAAGGGCTATTCTTAAACCCCCTATCGGGGGGTATGGGGGCTATATCTTTACTTCCATCATCCACCACAATTAACTCAAACTCCTGATAAGTTTGAGTGAGTACCGACTGAATTGCTTTTTCAATGTATGCGGCTTTATTGTATAGGGGAATTATGATAGAAAACATATTATATCCTTATCCATGTTTCAGGTACTACATCATCATTTTCAAAAAGTCTCCACCAAAGTTTTGGTGCTATTACAATTTTATCTGAGTTTGAATTTAGCCATGCTCCCCACCAACTGAATGAACTATTTGCAATAATATTATGTTTGCATTGTGTCATCAAAAACATATCCTGCCACGAATCACTCCCTGTATTATGTGTAATAAATTGCGAATTCTCTAGTTTAAAATTAGCTGATACCCAATTTTTGTCATCTGTAAAAAACGAAAAAAAATGGTTCCATTATTTTTGCTGAAATAAACTCAATAGCTTTTTTATAATACTCTTCTGTACAAACCTCAGCAAATCCATTTTTATACTCATTACTTAAATAGTCTCCTCTGCGTATATGAATACTAACACTATTGCAACGTTTCATTTCTCTTGAAAATGATTTTGTTAAATCTGAAAATAAATTTTCATTGAATATAAATGAATTTCTCACCTCTAGTTTTACATCTTCAAAATACAATTCACTTTGCCAAGTACCTTTATAAAGCTCTTGTTTGTATCTAAAATTATAAACTTCAGGATAATAGATGAAGTTTTCAGTAACACTAACTATTTGTATACCAATAATTTGATATAGATATAATTTATATTTAAACGGGAATACTCTGATAAGATTTGAATAAATGCCTAAGAAAAATACTGTCACTTCATCTTTAAAAGATTGTGCAGGTTGGATCGTGAAGAGTTTTTCAAGTTCATATCCTTGATGCCCATATTTTTTTGCATTGAGTTTGAAGGGAACAAAAAGAACAGCATGTTGTCCTTTTTGTCTTAAACTTAAACAAAATGCATAAATAAACATTTGATTTCCAAGACCACCGGTTATTGATACTAATTTCATAACCCAACATCTAATTTTGCATAAATATCACCCCAGCTATTACTATTTCCATTTTGTTTTATATTCTGAAGCATCACATCTGCCGAAACCCAATCCTCAAGAACAAAATCCATTGATTCACCTTCAGAATAATTAAATAAGTATGAACTTGATAATTCTATTAATCTTAATATACAAGATGTCGCATTTTGTGTTAACTCTGGAAAAATAAATTCAAAACTAATCCAATTAACAGGTGTATTAAGTCCTTTTAAAACAGAAAATTCAAACCCTTCAACATCGATTTTAATGAAATGTGGTATACCAAAGTCATTTATCAAATTATCTAATGTCGTTATCTCAATTTTAACTCCTTCATTCCAAGTATTATCAGAAAATCTATCATTTTCAGTTTTTGAAATGAAATCATCTGAGAAGGTTGACAATACTGAATTTTCTGAAATGAAAAAGTTCCTTATTTCATTTTTTTCTCCTAATCCTTTTGTAACAATATTAATTTTCTTTCCAAACTTTTGCTTTAAAATACTCACACATTGTTCTTGAGGTTCAATAGCGAGAACTTTTGCCCCAATTTTTAATAAAGGAGAGATTCTGTTACCAGCATTAGCACCAACATCAAAACATAAATCATATTTTTTTATAAATGAAGAATAAAATTTTCTTCTTTTCCTATTTGGAATAAATTCCTTACTATTTCTATAAAAACCCAATAAAATAGGTGGTATTATTTTTTTAAGAAATTGTTTCATGGTATAATATTTTTAATTATAAATTAGACAATATGTTATAGCAAAAAATACATAATGTTAAATTTAAAAAAGAACAGAACTTCTGCCTATATGAAAAACTAATTTATTCTGAATGAGCTATTAATTCGAGAAAATATTTTAATCATTATTAGTCTTTATATTCGTTAAACCAAACATCCTATTCCATTTCTCAAACTTGACAACACTATTTTCAACAGCCAAAATCTTTATCTGGTAGTCCAATACATCCTGAATCGATTGTACTGTTCAATCGCAAAAAACATTACTATTATAATCTTTCAAGACTGCTTCCAGTAAAATTACTTCCTATTCCTTTCTACGTTCTGCTTTATCTAAACCGGTATATACCATGCTGATTCCGTTCATATTGAAAATAATTACGTCAATTCAGGATAAAACGGAACGACTCAGATTAATGTAATGACTTGTAAATAGCATTAATAATCGGATACAAAGGTAATAAAATTTTACGATGGAATATTTTTCAAGATAATTGATACAAATCAAATAGTAATAAAAGTTTTTGAGCTGTAATATTTTAAAATATAAAATTCAAATCATATTCTTAAAAACTTAAAATTGCACTCTAATTTATTTGATTTATAAACACTTAAACGTTTAATTAAATGAAGTAAGAATTATAAGTTGCTGATATAAACGCTAAAACTCGCAGCATTGTCAGGGATGCCATTTACTTTTTAAACTCTGAAAGTATTTTTGTACCTTTGTCTCGTAGCTTGATTTTTCACTTGTGTGAAATACAAAATCATGAAAGATGTTGTAAACTTTTAAGTAAACAATGCTGCTATTTATCTGTTATTTATGTCGTTACACAGCTTTCAAAAGTTGTATTATTATTCATTTCTAAAATATTTTCATGTTATCAGTTGATGCTCTTACCGTAGAATTTGGAGGCCAAGCCCTTTTTCAAGATATTTCCTTTGTAATTAACGAAAATGACCGAATTGCTTTAATGGGTAAAAATGGAGCCGGAAAGTCCACTTTACTCAAAATTTTAGCGGGTACACGAGAGCCATCTCGAGGGACAGTTTCCTGTCCAAAAGAAACAGTTGTTGCATACCTGCCACAACACTTATTGACCGAAGATACACAAACTGTATTTGAAGAAACCGCTATGGCTTTTTCGGCTATCACCGAAATGGAAAAGCAAATTGAAGAAATTAATGAACAGCTCACTAACCGAACCGATTATGAATCTGAAAGTTACATGGAACTTATTGAACAAGTTTCGGCACTTAGTGAACAATTTTACAGCATCGAAGAAATTAACTACGATGCCGATATCGAAAAAACATTGTTGGGATTGGGATTTCTGCGCTCAGATTTTACTCGAAAAACATCGGAATTGAGTGGAGGCTGGCGTATGCGTATAGAATTGGCTAAAATATTATTGCGTCGACCCGATGTAATTTTGTTGGATGAACCAACGAATCACCTTGATATTGAATCTATTCAGTGGCTAGAAGATTTTTTGGTAAATTCAGCAAAAGCTGTTGTGGTAATTTCGCACGATCGGGCTTTTGTAGACAATATTACCACGCGTACCATTGAAGTTACCATGGGACGGATTTATGATTACAAAGCTAAATATTCACATTATCTCGAATTGCGCAGGGAACGCCGCGAGCAACAACAAAAACAGTATGACGAACAACAAAAAATGATTGCCGAAACCACTGATTTTATTGAACGTTTCAAAGGGACTTATTCTAAAACTAATCAAGTGCAATCGCGGGTAAAAATGCTGGAAAAGTTACCAATATTGGAAGTTGACGAAGAAGATTCATCAGCTTTACGACTTAAGTTTCCACCTTCGCCCCGATCGGGGAATTATCCGGTAACTGCCGAAAATGTTGGAAAAACATACGATGACAAGCTTATTTTCCAACATGCAAATTTCATGATTGAGCGAGGCCAAAAAATTGCATTTGTTGGGAAAAATGGTGAGGGAAAATCAACTTTGGTGAAATCAATCATGAAAGAAATAGAACATGATGGAAACCTTACATTGGGTCACAATGTAAAAATCGGATATTTTGCTCAAAATCAAGCCTCGTTATTGGACGAAAATTTGACCGTGTTTCAAACCATTGACGATGTGGCTGTAGGTGATATTCGCAACAATATCAAGAATTTACTGGGAGCTTTTATGTTCGGAGGTGACAATGCATTTAAAAAAGTAAAAGTGCTTTCGGGCGGAGAGCGAACCCGATTGGCAATGATAAAACTGTTGCTCGAACCGGTAAATTTATTGATTTTGGATGAGCCAACCAATCATTTGGACATGAAAACAAAAGATATTCTGAAACAAGCATTGGTCGATTTTGATGGTACACTAATCGTTGTTTCGCACGATCGCGATTTTCTGGATGGTTTGGTTACAAAAGTGTATGAGTTTGGCAATCAAAAAGTGACTGAACACCTTGAAGATATTTATGGATTTCTTGCCAAAAAGAAAATGGAAAATTTGCGGGATATTGAACGAAAAACTCTGAACTAAATAAAATTTGATACTCCCCAAAAACTTGACATTAAGTTAAGATAGAATTGTATTATCTAAAAAAAAACATGTCAATTACTAGGAGAAAATTCAGTAAAGAATTCAAATCAAAAGTTGTTTTGAGTCATTAAGAAACCAAACTTGTAGCAAAAAATATATCTCCTGTTTTACGCATGACAATTATTAACACTTATAACAATCAAATAATCAAT
>JACDZH010000444.1 GCA_013426815.1 Paludibacter sp. | reverse complement strand
ACATCTTTCACCGGAGAGGCCGTCCCGACCTAAGGACTGGTATGTACCAGAACCTTGTATGATCAAATCTAAAGAAAATATTGTGTTAATGAGGTTAGGTAAGATTACATCTTTCACCGGAGAGGCCGTCCCGACCTAAGGACTGGTATGTACCAGAACCTGTTTGTAGATTGGCCCCCCGCCCTATTCGCCAATACCGTGGAGTATCTGAGGCTTAGAGCCTGCATATACAAGGAAGATAGGCGCATGTGCAGGGTCGGGGAACCAGTGAATATCCTACTTTCTTTACCCATGGAGCGCAACACAATGACCGTCCAATCCAAGCAGAAAATCGTTGATAAGCCATTGTCTCTCTTTGCCGGAATTGACGTCGGCTCCAGTGAACTAGTACTCCTTATCCGTAAGAGTGGCACTTCTTACAAGTCACAGAAGTTTGCCAACACAGCTGCTGATCGTGCCAGGCTTGTTCATAAACTGGTTAAAATGCCAGGAATTATTGTCTGCCTGGAGGCTACAGGAATTTATCATTTTGACCTGTCAGTCTCCCTTCACGATGCTGGGGTGGCGCTTATGGTAGTGAATCCAAAGGCTTCTCATAACTTTGCCAAGGTATTGATGAAAAACAGTAAAACAGACGATATCGACGCTGACACGCTGGCTCAATATGCCGAAAGAATGGATTTCGTCCCATGGGTAAGGCCTTCCGATGAAAAAATTGCCATTCGCGGTTTTTCTCGCCGCATCAATGCGCTGACCCGCCAGAAGGCAGCTGCCAAAAACCAGCTACACGCATTGATCGCCTCCAAGGAAACACCAAAAGAGGTGCTGCATGATGTGAAGCTTGGCATCTCCCAAATGGAAAAACGTATTGAAAAATTATCCCAAGGAGCGCTGATACTGGTTGAGAAACATCCCGAGCTTAAACGCGTGCTCAACTTACTCCTGGGTATCAAAGGTATTGCTGAAACGAGCGCAATCGCGCTCATGGGCGAACTCCTGTTGTTACCATCCGGTCTTTCGCAAAAACAATGGGTGAAGTTCGCTGGACTCGATCCGCGTGCTTTCGATTCAGGGAAAAGCGTCCATAAGCAGGCACGTTTATCTAAAGGCGGTAATAGCCATATTCGTTCTGCCCTTTACATGCCAGCCTTGAGCGCTAAAACGCATGATCCACACGTTAAAGCCTATTTTCAGCATCTTGTGGATAACAATAAAAAACCATTGCAGGCACTCTGTGCCGTTATGCGCAAATTGCTACATGCTATTCATGGCATGTTAAAACACGATAAGCCTTTTGATAATTCACGCTTTTACGCATTGCCTGCATGAACCAAAATTTGCGAAAAAACCCTTGACATCGAACAGAGTATCCACACGTTAAAGCCTATTTTCAGCATCTTGTGGATAACAATAAAAAACCATT
>JACDZH010000080.1 GCA_013426815.1 Paludibacter sp. | reverse complement strand
CTCGTCAAATTTTATATATAAACGTAGTCTGAGTTTAACAGCAGACCCTAAATAGATTTTACTAATTTTTGTTTTCATAATAAATTGAGTTTAAAAAGAGAAAAGATTGAATATGTGCTTTTTAATAAATTTGAAGAGCAAAGATATAGGAGGGTAACAATGAAAGCATTACACAATAATGGAGAAAAATTACATGATTCACACATTTATTAATATTGTGTTATCCGAACAAGATTGTTTATTTTAGAAACTGCAAAAGCAACGGAAAAGAAGTTTTTAGTGGTGAAAACCAAATTTATTTAATGGATTCTGTACTTAACTTAACCCTTCTGTTGCCTTATTAGCAGTTTCAAATAGTATAAAATATTGATGCTTACTACAATTCTCTGTTTTTGGTAGGAATAATAAACATTGGAATTGTTATTTGTTTTAAAACGCTTTCGGTAACACTACCTATAACAATGTTCTCCAACCATTTCTGGCTGTGCGAACCCATTACTAAAATATCAATGTCTTCTTCTTTAACTGTTTCTAGTATACATTCGGCAAAATCACTTTCTTTTATGAGGGTTTTTATCGTCATGTCGCCCAAGTAATGTTTCATTTTTTCAAGGAATTGTTGGGAAGCTTCTTTCAGTTCAATTCCACTATCCATTTGCAATGGTCCCATATTGAGGTAGGTTAACGAATAAGCTACCAAATCAACTACTACGTGTACAAGCACAATTTCTGCCCCCATAGCTTTTGCCATGGTAAATCCTACTTCGGCAACTTTCTTTGATGTCGGATCATAATCCAACGCAATCAGTACCTTTTTCATTTTATTTGATTTCAAAATATTTTCATTAAATTTTTCAGATTGGTATTTCTAATCTGCTATAAACCAGCGACTATAAACTACCAATTATTCATCAATCTTTTTTCTTAGTAGGAACAATATACATTGGAATGGTAGTTTTGCGCAACACTTCTTTGGTAACACTTCCCATAACGATGTTTTCCAACCATTTTTGGCTGTGTGAACCCATAACGATACAATCGGCTTTTATTTCGTCGGCAGTTTGCAGAATCATTTGTGCAAAATCACCTTCTTTCTGAACGATATGAATGGACTTGCTGCCTAGATGACGTTTTGCCTTTTCAAGAAAGTTACGTGAACCGGTTTCAAGTATTTTAATTGTTTCAATCGAATTAACACTGTCGATTTGCCAAACGCCCATGTTGGGATAAGCAGATGCGTACATGGCAGGATTGACCATAACATGTAGTAGAGTAACCTCTGCACCCATCGATTTTGCCATGGCAAAACCAATTTCAGCTACTTTCTGTGAGGTTGGGTCGTAATCCAACGCTATCAATACTTTTTTCATTTTGTTAGTTTTCATAATTTATTTTTTTAATTTTCATGATTATCACCGCCCAGACTATACAGATTATTTTCTTCATCTTCGCTTCCAATTTCTTCCTGATTATTGTCCAGTTCCGAACCGGGAACATCTAAATCATTTCCCGTAACATCCTCATCGAAACCTTTTTGATTATTTTCTCCGATTACTTCATTTTCTTTATTAATGGTTATTTGTTCCGGGTCAATTTCTTCCTCTTCTTTTCCCTGACTGTAAATGTCTTCGTTCTCGGGATAAGTAGGGTATCCGGGTAAAATAATCTTTTTTTCATCCCCTTCCTGTCTGACAAGCGGGTATTTGCTTTCGCTTAGCTTTTCCATGTTGTATTTATTTTTATAAATTATTCTTTTCTGTTATTTGTAAAACTTCGAATATCATCAAAAAACGGTGTGTTTTTCTCTTCCACGCATCTGGCTGCATAGAGGTAAAGTACTGCACTCCAGGTTTGCCAGTCTTGCCCCATTGGTTTGCCGTCCTGCGCCTTAATCCATTCATTAAACCCGAATTCAGCCGGATTCGTTCTTGATATTTTTATAAAATGAGTGAGTATTAACAGTTTTTCGGCAGCCATCGAATACTTTTTTGCAGCAACCAATGCGGCAATATAAAATCCGCATACAAAAGGCCAAATTCCACCATTGTGATAATCACCCACTTTGTTATATTCGGTATATCGTTCGTTCCATTCGGTATCTTCGGGCTTAACAAAAGGAATGAAATTCGGTGGTAAATCGACTACCAGATCGCCTTTTTCACGCATGGCAGCGCATTCTTCTTCAATCCACGAGATCATTTCATTGGCACGTGACTGAGATGCAATTCCTGACAAAATAGCCAGACTGTTTCCCAGCAAATCAAAACGTTCGCTACTCAAAATCTTATACGACCAAAGTGCGTAATATGGTTTATGTTTTACAACCAATCCTTCATGAACATGTCGATGAATGATTCCGGCAGTGATTGTGAATTTACTCATTTCAGCTTGCACATTATCGGCTCTTTCATTTAAACCAAACAACCTAAGATAACAATACACAATCGTATTTACAAACAATCCGTATCCCAACACCCATTGTTCATCGCGCCAGTCGCTGGTAGGTTGCTGAGCAACCAAATATCGGTCGGATGGACTTTGATATTCCATCCAAACAAGTGCTTTTTCAACCGCTTGGTGCAGAAATTCGGTTTCTTTTGTTACTTTTCTGAAAATGGAAGTACCAAGTAAAAACAAAGGAGTGGTGTCGCTCGATCCGCGGTCTTCGCTATCATGAACCAAAGAAGGAATATGACCGTGTTCGCTCTGATTTTTTGCCAGTGTTTCCAATACTTTTCGAATACTGTCTAACAATTCTTTGTTTCCGCTGACAGCAATTCCGAAAATGGAAAACATTAAATCGCGCGTATAAGGTTCCGGATAACCCCAACCTGCAGTACGGGGCAATCCTTTATAAGGTCCATGTGCATTATGAAGCAAAACTTTCAGTGCAGCTGCTTTTGCTTCTTGTATTTCAGGATTATTTATTGTTTTCATTTTTTTTATCGTCTTATATAAATCACAATACCGGCATATTAACCCATTATCACATTATGTTATTTTTTTTTCTTCTTCGCCATGTCAAAAGCTATCGCAATAGCCTGTTTTTGGGCTTTCTCGTTCGATTCAGGTGTTGAAGTTCCTATCGTTCCGGTCTGATGATAACTGTGCATTATTTCTCCAATATTCTCCGAAATCACCTTTTTTGATTTTCCTTTTTTTAGTGGCATAATATTTTAATTTGAAAATTTGAAAATGAAAGGATTTGAAAATGAAAGATTTTGAAGATGAAGATATGCTGGAAATGTGTGAATTAAAAAACGTTTAAACTCAAAAGTGATTTGAACTCTATTATATATTTCACTTTCATACCATTTTCAAATTTTCAAATTCACACATTTTCAAATCAAATTATTCCCAATCTCTCGTTTATTATCTGAACAAATTTCCGGGCTACTACCCGATAATCAAAATTTTCGACTACCCGTTTGCGTCCTGCAATCCCCATTTTAGAACGTAATTCTTCATCGGACATTAAAACCATTAAATATTTGGCGATATCTTGTACATCTGCCCTATAATCAACAATTCGGGGTGTCTCAAACACAACTTTATGATGTTCTTCAAATCCCGATTCCCCGCCCAACATTACTTCATTGACCACAATTTTTCGTGCTACTTCAGCTAAAAAATGCAGTATTACCATGAATAAGTGTATCCAGCATTCCCATTGCTTTAATACTCAATACCGGTTTTCCGCATGCACCTGCTTCTACCTGTGGCATTCCGAAACCTTCCAGTCGCGATGGCGCTGCATAAATATCGCAAGCTCCAATCAAATACGGCATGAAATTCCTTGAAATGGTATTGACAGCATATATAATTTTCTTTTCAATACCCAAACGCTCAGCCAATTCCTCATCAGATACATTTTGTATGCTCGTACGTTTTTGTGGCCAGACCTTGCAAACATATTTCCAGTTTGTAATTTTCTTATCAATAATGGCAAGTGCCTGCATAACTTCCTGTCCACCCTTCGATGCAGCATCGCCACCAACGGTGAGAATCATTAATTCATCCGGCATAATACCCAATGCTTCACGCACGGCAATAATTTTCGGATCATTTTTACTGAATGGTTTGAAAGAATCTGTATCGCAACCCACGGGTAAAACTTCTATTTTATCGCCATTAATTCCATCCCGTACATACATTTCCTTTACCCAATTGGACGTTACCAAAATGAGTGGAAGTTTATTCAAAATATCCTGATAGTTAGCAATGTACCCATCAGAAACCAACCACGGCACAGCCAATGCATCGAATTTTTGCGGATTCAGAATTAAATGAGGCGTGTAACCCCAATAACCAATTCCAACCACCACATCGGGCTTAAACCAACGGTAATACCATTCCTTTTCCTGATCCGATTCGAAATGTGCTGCATGAACATCAACGCCCAGTTCCAATAATCCTTTATATAACAGGTCTCCCTGTGTAGCTAATCCTCCCGGAGTTGGTGGATACTCATACAATACCAATACTTTCATAATAAGATGATTTTAATGCTTCGATGTTTGTTGAAGTAAATATTTTTAAATCAGTTCCAAATTGTTTAAGCGAATTTTTGGTATTAAATTCCCAAAAAGGCTTTTTTCTAGTGTTTAAATCAGGTTCAAATGTTTCTTTTTCAAATACATAAGAAATACTTTTGTAATATAATACTTTGAAAATATCAATATTTGGCACACTGAAAATTTTTAAATCAGTTCCTATTTTTTTGAATGTTTTTTTCCCTGCATTAAAAATTATTAATTTTCCAATTGCAATTAAGAATGAGATATTAAGTTCTAAATCATCTTTTTTTCCGACAAAGAAAGAGTAGGTTTTTGATAATAATTTGAAAATGGATAATTTCGATAATTTTATATCGTCTTTATACTGACTCTTAACTTTCGGAACGATTTGTGAATCCTTAAATTGCCAAAAAGCCTCAGAGAGCGGAGTAGTTTCAGCTTCCCAACTGTGTTCTTCAAAACCATAAGTTTGTGTTATCAAATTATACTTTTGTTGCCAGATTGATTCGGTCAGTGTTTCGAAAATCGGAGCATAATCAATTGCTTTTGGAAAATATTTTGCATTATTGTCTTCATAAGCAAAAGTCCAAACCTCATTTGTTGAAATTTTATTTTCATGCCAAAGGGTCATAACTGCTTTATTTACCTCTTCATGTCGTTTGTGTCTGGTATATTCGCCCGACACATCGTGCGTAATTATCAATTCATATTGAACCGGTGGAAGCAAATGTAAAATCTCAGCCTCCAATTTCTTAATATCCAATGGTTCCTGATCAGGTCCATCCTCCATATCACCCATTATTCCCTTCACTTTCATAACTTTTAGAGCATCGTAAAACCGCCTTGAACGATCGGGATCACCGGCTCGGCTTAAACATACAATAAACCAGTCATTGGAAGGATTTTCCAGAATTGTTCCACCTGCCCATAATGTTTCATCATCGGGGTGAGCTACAATCACGGCTATTGTTCTCCGGGTTCTATTGTTCATTTTTGTATTTTTCAATTGTTAACCTGGACATCAGGTAACTTAATGTTGATTCGGCACCTTGATTCAAATTCACATGTGTTTCTTCCAGTCCATCATAGCAGCCGCCGGTACAAGGATTGTAAACAATCTGATGTAAGCGGTTATTTCCTAAAAACCAGTTGAAAGCGATTTCCATTTTCGATATATAATCTTCATCTTTAAACTCATCAAAGAATTTTCCAAGTGTCATTATTGTGTAAGCCACATCAATGGGTTGTTCTCCAAAATGTCCACGTTCCTGACCTTTTTGTAACCAGCTTCTGTTCGAAATAACATCTATTCCTTCTGCATTAAAAGTATGGGACAATAGGAAATTAAACGACGTTCGTGCAATATCTTTGTATATTGTTTCACCAGTCATCTTCCATGCATACAACATAGCTTCAGGCAGGATACTGTTGGCATAAGTCAGGTAACTTTCGTACCATTCCCACGAAGTATTCGATTCGTGTTTATACATTTCGAACAACCTGGTAGCAAATATTTTTACAATATCCTGATGATTATTCGTATTTTTACCTTTGTGATAAAAGTAAATTCCTTTAATAATAAATGCCATGGCACGTGGCGAATAAACCGTTTTCATTTGTTGTAAAGCTTTATCAAAGATTTCAACAGCTTCATTAACAATGATTTTTGGCAATATTTCTTTTAGTGAAACCACATAACCCAATGCCCAGAGAGCTCTTCCATTCGAATCATCCAAATTGACTTCTTCGTTTTGGGCGGTGAAATTTTTGTCTTTGTCAACATAATTCAAAAAATCACCTTTGGGTTGCTGACAAAATTTTATAAATGCAAGATATTTCAGAATATCATTGATACTTTCCTTTTCGCCTGTTAATTTATAACACATGCAGGTAGCCACCAATGCCCTGGCATTATCATCAATGGTATATCCCGAATTTAAATTGGGTTGATTGATTTTCGAAAACTGAATCATCCCAAAGTCTGTTGTCATGGCTTTTACATGGTTCAAATTAATTGCAGGCAAATTATATTGAATCCTGATTTTATCGGGAGCCATTTTTTCAATCAATAGGGCGTGCGCTACTGCTGAATTTTCCCACGAAGTTGAAACAATTTTCTGCAAAGTGTTGGTAATAATACTTTTACGCAGACCATTGTCATTTAATAAGCGGATAACACCAGTGGCTAATTGACCAGAATTCAGAAAATCGAAAATAATTCCGGTATCTTCGGTCAATACTTCTTTGGCATGAGGAATTGGTGTAGAAATAATAGGACATCCACAACTCATAGCATACACAAATGTGCCACTAACTGCCTGATTTGGATCGTTTGTTGTGAAAACATAAATATCTGTTAATTGCAGATATTCTAGCAATTCGGGTAAATCGAGGTATTTGTTTATAAATCTTACATTATCATGAATACCAAGTTCTTTTACTTTTAATTCAAGGCTATCCCGGTATCTTTCATTTTCATTTTTTACCACTTCGGGATGTGTTTTACCAATAATTAAAAACATCACATTTGGAATTTGTTTCACAATGGCAGGCAAGGCATTCAGGGTCGTTTCTATACTTTTACCGGAGCTTAACAAGCCAAAAGTTGTCAGTACTTTTTTTCCGGTTAAATCATATTTTTCTTTCAAAAATATTTCGCTCAAATGAGGTACAAGATGCGTTCCGTGTGCGATTGTCGTTATTTTATGAGCAGACACGCCATACTCATTTATCAGAATATCAGCCGATGTTTTGGTCATTACAATGATAGATTGGCAAGCATCGGCAATATTCTTAATTTCAGACTTCAGTTGTTCATTTGGCTTTTGTAATACGGTATGAAAAACAACAATTACATGTTTTAATATTTCGTACAACATTTGTACAAATGCTTGTTCCTGATCTCTGTAAAAGCCAAATTCATGTTGAATTAAAACGGTCTGTATGCGATTATCATCATTGATCTTTTCAGCCAAATTCATATAATCTAAAAACTCAGTGGTGTCAAGTGTCCATTTGACTTCTTTTGGATAGACAAGGTCCGATTTGCCACATTCCAATGCACAAATCCTGATATTGAACGAATTACTGAATTTAATATTCAGAGCTGTTATCAAATCCTGTGAATAGGTAGCAATACCGCATTCACGTGGCGGATATGAACTGATCACCAAAATTTCAGCTTTGTTTTGAGTACGTTTTGGTTCCTTTAAATAAATTGTTTTTGAGTCAATTCGTGGATAAACAGAATGATCATAACCTTTAATTGTAGGCTGACCAATCATTTTATCTGTTTTTGGAGAATATATGTTATTTTTCATTTTTCTTCGTTTTAGCAGGTTTCTTCGTTTTTGGCGCTACTTTCAACACTTTAGGACTATCTTTTGATTTAAAAACTAATTGTGATTTTATTTCATTGATTGTGTCATTGTTATTATCTGCAATTTTAATACACGTCAACAATTCTTCTATTAATGCTGAAAATTTCAAGGATGCACAGGCAATATGTGAATCGGCTGCACCATAATAAATAAATAAAGTGTCACCAAATAATGCCGTCCCAGTTGGAAACACCACATTATTAACATCGCCTTCACGTTCCCATTCTAATTCCGGAGAAAACAATGGATATGACAAACGGGCTACAACCTTTCGTGGATCATCTAAGTCCAGCAAAGCGGCAGCACATGCCGAATAAATCAGTCCCTCATTTGTATCCTCCACACCATGATAAATCAACAACCAACCATGTTCAGTTTCAATTGGCGGACTACCACTCCCAATATAATTTGATTCATGTTCGTATATTGGATCCATTACAATATGATTCTGAAAATTATGAAAATATTCATCCCAAAAATTAGGAGTAAGGTCTTTCATACTTTTTACCGAAACAAGTTGAATTCCAGGTCGGATGCGATGCATAAACACCAAATTTCCTTTAATTCTTCGTGGAAAGAAAACTACATTTTTATCCCACAATAGTATTTTTTCTTCCGGGTCGGACGCTTGATAATAAAAATTATGGTTGTGATAGTAGTTTTCGTTTACTTTTCCAGCCGATTCGACCAAAAATACAAAATGTGCATAAGAAATTGGAGGTACAATCACGCCTTGCTTTTCAAAATGTAATAAATCTTTCGATGTTGCCAAAGCACCACGGGCATTAACCCCATCGTATCCAGTATACGACATGTAATAAGTATCGTCAATTTTTACAATGCGCGGGTCTTCAACTCCGTGCGATTCATAATCAAACTCAGAAGTTATAAATGGTTTTTCCCAACGTTCTACTAAGGTTAACGGTCCATCCAACCGACAATAACCAATTGTGGATTGATTCCAAAGTTGAACTGCCCTATAGAATATATGAACACTGTCGCCAATGCGAATAACGGCTGGATTCAAAACAGCTTCATTTTCAAATTCAAATTCCGTCTTAGACAATATAATGCCTTCTTTTTTTACTTGTATCATAATAATTTATTTTTTTTGAATCTTGTTTTTTTATATGCAGGCATTGAATCTCCCAATAAAAATCCCCAGGGTTTTAATGAATCAATATGGTCGAAAATAAGTTTTACAATTGCAAGTAACGGAATTGATAGAAACATGCCCGGAATTCCCCATAACATATTGCCAACTAAAACCACAATAATAGAAAAAAGAGCATTAATTTTTACTTTTGATGCTACTATTTTTGGTACAATATAATTATTATCAATTAGTTGAATTACGTAATATATGATCATTATATAGATAGAATATATAGGAGAATCTTTAGTTACCAAAGCTACCATCATGGGCAGTGCCACTGCAATAATACCACCAATATAAGGTATCATATTTAGAAAAGCTGCAATTATTCCGAGTAAAATGGCATATTCAATGCCCATTATAAGCAAAGCTGCAGCATCGAGTGTTGCCACAATTGCAGCTTCTATCAGCAAACCAAGAAGATAGCGTTGAACCACCGTTTTGGTTTGAGTTACAATTTCAGTAACTTCCTCAGAATGATTATTCACAAATAACCTACGAATGAAATCATGAAATAGCGGTTGATAATATAGAATTATAAAAACATAAACAGGAATAATTAGAACAACTGCAAGGCTACTTCCAACCGACAATATTGTTTCTCCAACAGTTACTCCATTGAAATTTATAAGTTCATTCTGAGTTTTAGTAATCCACTGGTGAATATGTTGAGGGTTTACATCAAAATAGTTAGATCCACTACTAATTGTATTATTGAGTAATTGCGTAAATTTATCAACAAAGATGGGCCATGAATCGCTAAACAAACTGGCTTGTGAAAAAATAAAAGCTCCAATTCCAAAAATGATGATAACTGTTAACAAAAAAGTAATGAAGATAGCTAAAATCCTATTCACATTTAATCGAACAATAAAATTAACAACTGGACTAAGTAAGATTGCAATAATAAAAGCAAAAATTAATGGAATAATTATACTTTGAGCAACATATAATATTACTATCAAAGCACAAAAACCCATTAAGAACAGGCTCGCTTTTGAGTAAAAAGGCAATATCGAGTCGTTTTTAATCACGGTTCAGGAGTGGTTTCAATCTTTTTATGAAAAATCTTATCCATCAAATAATGACCAACAGATTTGAATATCTCGGGATGCTGTGCTAAGATATTTGTAACTCCAAATTGTAAAACAGAACCCAACAATTTTCTGAAAAGACTATTTGAAGACCCAAGAGAATGTGATTTTGAGATATATCCTGTAATTAGTCCCATGCTGGTACTAATAATATTGTCAATTAAATAGGGTGAACTTGCAACATCATTCAGTGCCTTTTTTATTAAGTTTATTGGCGTAAAACTATTGATTGTAACAACGAATTGTTCTTTCAGAATTTGACCCTGAATTTCCTGATGTAGCTCTAGTTGTAAAATTACAATTTTCAATTCGGCAGTGGAGTTTATTGTTTTCATAGGTTTTATTCGTTCAAGTTCTATTGATTATGATATTAATTTTTTCATCGAGCTTGCAATCAGCACTTTATTGGTTACACTTGTTTCTCTTGTAAATTGTAATATCTGATGATGGAATCGTAAAAAATCCTTTTGAGCAATTTCCGCATAAAAAAATGCATTACAAAAGCAACAAAAAAATAAAATACAGCAATTATCAAAAATCCGAGATAAATTTGACCAACTAATTGACCCAACCAAAGTGCTACTCCCAGATTGATAAAAAGAATGAAAGTAAAAATCACTACCACAACAATTACATGAGGAATTATTGTTGAAATTTTGTCCGAAGTAGTATCAATGATTTTTAATTTTACAAGTTCTAAAGTCGTTTTGCCGTATTCAGAAGCATCTTCTAATAGCCCTTCAATTAATTTAGTATTGTCTTCCATGGGTTTGGTTTTATAGTTCATTAAAAAACTCTGTATCAATTTATTGTTGGCAATTTTTTTGCATTTTCTATTGTCAAAAGAAAAACAGTATTTTCTTTGGTTTTCATGCTATATTTAATGTTTTCGTGCAAAGTGAGCAATTTTCCTTTCGAAAGCGTAACAGTTTCATTTAGTGTGTGAAACCTTAATTTTCCTTCAATAATCTGAACAGTTACCGAATCATCCGATTGAAATGATTTTATTTCAGTTTCAGCCGGTAAGGAGGTAAGAATAATTTGTTTATCAGCACATTTCAGAAGAACCATTGCATTCAATTCACCTTCGACCGAACAATGTAAATGTTTCAATTTTTCGACCAATAATGGCAAATTGAAAGTGAGTAAGGACCTGTTTAATAATTTTTTAGCCTTAGGAACTAAGGCTTGACTTTTCAATGCTTTATTTTCCATTATCGATTTATTTTACCCGATTCGAAAAGTTGAATTGTAATGTGCAAATTATGAATAGTTTAAGTCTACTCCAAGAAATCATTAGTTTTAAAAATCATCTTTGTATCCAAATACGGGAGTAGACTTAAACATTCCATCAGCCTAAAAATGAATTATGCCTTGGCATGCTTCATTTCCTTTTCTGCTTTTTCTGCTTCTCTGGCTGTTGCTTTCACCGAAGCTTTTGCATCATCGGCAAAGTCGGTAACATCTTCTTTCACTTTTTCAAATTTTTCGGTAATGTTGTCAACAAAGTCATTGAACTTATCTTTCAAATCGTCCATTTGTCTTTCGCCTTTACGAACTATTGATCTACGGGTAACTGCACCTCTGGCGGGAGCAAACAAAACACCTAATAAAGCACCGGTGGCTGCGCCAGCCAATACTCCCAAAACAATTTTTTCTACACTCATAATCTTGTTTTTTTAAATATTATTTATACTAAATATATGCTACAAATGTAAGTCTAACTTCAACCCTAATTGTTACAGAATTTTTTATATAACTTACATCATTCACACCTGAAAGTTAAGTAGTTCGGAATATATAATGATATGTTTATTCAAGGCAATAATCAGATAATCAGACTTGTAACTAGTAACTAGTAACTTGTAACTAGTAACTGCTTACATCTAATCACACATCTGCAACAAACTAAAAACTCTTTCTAGCAGCCATTTTGACTATTAGAAAGAGTTTAAATGGAATGGAACAATGCTCTGTTACAACCGCAACCCCACTGTAGTTTGTATCCAAACATTTTTATACCTCGGAGTTACCGAAGTACCGTCACCATTATTGTTAAATAAATCCCAACCTGCCCTGGCACTAAGTATAATATTATTAATGTTTAAATCGCCACCAAATACCAAACACAAGGTGTTTTTCCGAATATTGTCTGTTGCAAAATCGTTTTCGATTACAATATTTGATATGGGATTATCAAAAACATCTTTTTGTTTGATCAGGTAAGAATATTGTGGTCCCAAAAGTAAAGTTAATGTCTCTGCCGGTTTTACACTAAAAAATATCGGAATGTCAATGTAATTCGTTGTACGTGTAAATATCACATTATTACCAAGTATGGTTGCACAACTTTCAAATCCTTTCTGAGAAAATAATATTTCCGGTTGGATGCCCAAAAATGTACCAATTGGAATGCTCACAAAAGCACCTCCCGCAAAACCGACCTTCCCGATAGCGTCGTATTCAGCATTTTTCGAATCCTAAATTTTCGAGTAATTAGCACCAATTTTAAACCCGAATTGCATCTGATCTCTCTCACTTTGTGCAGAGATTATGCCGGTTGTAAATAATACGCCAACAAGCATTAAAATAGATTTTTTCATTTGTTTTTTATAAGTTTGTTTAATAAATTGATGCTGATGTTGTTGAAGATGATTACTTTACATTTTTATCGGTTAGATTTTTAAATGCTTCGCCCAATTCATTCATATCATGGTTGTATTCAACTTTGAATGAATCCCATTTTTCTTGTCGTTCATCATTGTAATTATCCATCCTACTTATTAAATCGTTATTTTTTTGTTCCAATTCAGCCAGTTTCTTTTCATTTCTTATTTTTGTTTCCACTTTTTCATTGGCAATATGGGCTTTGAATTCGTTGATTTGAATTTCGTTTAGTCTGATCTTTTCGGCAGATGCAGTTCTAAAAATCTCAATAGAATCTTGCAAAGCTTTATTCAGATTATGATTTGCTTCAATTACATTCTCATTCGCTTCTTCAACTTTCTCATTTGCATCTTCCACTTTTGATGTTGAAGATTTACAACCGGTAAACATCAATCCCATTATAATCACTGATATAACGAGGGTAAAAATAGGTTTTTTCATAATTTTATTTGTAATAATTGTTATGTAATTTCTAAAATAATATGTTTTAAAAAGTAGTATTTTGATATTTAGTCTTTTTTAAATTGGGACTAAATACTAGTGCTATGTTAAGCTGAAAATGACGTTTTGATTCAAACAATATAGTATTGCTGCTTTGCATTTTAATCCCGATAACAATCTGGACATAACTGCACATGGAAGCAAAGCGGACATCCCACATAGTGGGATTTTCAAATTAACATTACACTAGTAAATACTTGGTTATTCATTAGACATTATATAAGTTGTAATTAATTGAAATAAAATTAGTTACTTTG
>JACDZH010000443.1 GCA_013426815.1 Paludibacter sp. | reverse complement strand
CGTAAAATAAAAAACGTAAATTTTATTTACGTTTTAGAAAAGTAAAAACATAAATAATGAGCTTATACGATGTAATTATAGTTGGTGCCGGTCCTGCCAGAATTTTTATTGCTTTTGAATTGTTGCAAAAAAATACGAATCCAAATTTCAGAATACTGATTCTCGAAAAGGGAAGAGGAAGCGACCGTGTTTGCCCGAAGACTTCTAATGACGGTGTATGCATCCATTGCCATCCATGTAGCATCACCACCGGTTGGGCTGGTGCAGGTGCCTTTTCAGACGGTAAACTTTCGCTATCGCCCGAAGTGGGAGGTACATTACCCGAATATATTAGAGTTGAAAAAACCATTGAACTGATAAAGTACACCGATAATATTTACCTCAAATTTGGTGCAGATTCAAAAATACATGGTGAAAACCTGACACCGGAAATGCGCGATATTGCCCGTCGTTCCATAGATGCCAATCTGAAACTTATTCATTGTCCGGTGCGTCATTTGGGTACCGAAAAAGCACGTAACCTCTATCGCAAGTTATTTGTTGAACTGGAATCCAAGGGCGTTGAGATTCATTTCAACGAAGCAGTTGAAGACCTGATCAGTAGAGCAACCCGCCAACAAGGTGTAATTGAATTTAATAAACCAATTGGAAATAATACCAACAAAGAGAATCATATTGATGGCGTTGTTACCCGAAAAGGAGAATATTTAGGAAAAAATATAGTGATAGCTGTTGGTCGCGAAGGTTCGGGTTGGTTGCTTGAACAATGCGAAAAAATAAAATTTCCACCGAAGTCGGCATTGTAGACATAGGAGTAAGGGTAGAATGTCGCATTGAAATCATGCAAGAACTGAATGAAAATTTCTACGAAGCCAAACTGATTCATTATTCTAAAACCTTCGACGATAAAATTCGTACATTTTGTTCTAACCCCGGTGGTTTTGTTTCATCGGAATACTATGATAACAATCTGGCTGTTGTGAATGGGCACAGTTACAAGGATTTGAAAAGTGAAAATACAAATTTTGCACTGTTAGTTTCACAAAAGTTTACTGAACCGTTCAACGCTCCAATTGAATATGGCAAACACATTGCTTCACTGGCCAATATGCTGACCAACAATCATATTTTGGTACAACGATTTGGTGATATTATCCGCGGTCGCCGCACAACCAAGGAAAGACTAAACCGCAATAATATCATTCCAACATTGAAAGATGCAGTTCCGGGCGATTTAAGTTTGGTATTATCGTACCAAATACTTGTAGATATTGTCGAAATGATTTATGCACTCGACAAAGTATCACCTGGATTAGCCAGTAACGAAACCCTGCTATATGGCGTGGAAGTGAAGTTTTATTCCAATATTACTTAGTGTCTGCTTAAAAACATCAAACCTCTTGTTAATCAATATTATATCATTATT
>JACDZH010000442.1 GCA_013426815.1 Paludibacter sp. | reverse complement strand
GGGCGCTGGTGGAGGGGAGCATGACCGAGCCGGTCAAGTTTGCCGAGGAGTGGACTTGGGCCCGTCCGGTGGGTACCGAGAACTGGCGGCTGGAGGAGATCAAGGTGGTCAACGGCTAAACTGGCTGCGGCCCTCAGCAGGGCGACGCGGACCTCCCCGGCTCTGTCGGGGATACATCTTCGCGGGATTTTTTCTGTTTTTTGGAAGAAGAAACCCCATATATCAGGGCCGACACGTATTGTCGGCCCTTTTTTATTGCAACGGAAAAAAAGACCTCCCGGCTGCCTGCCGAGGTGCAGACGCAGGCAAGGCGGAAGGCAGTGGATATGGTGTTCTTTGCCACCCATGCCCCCCCTTTATCATGGTCACAAAGTCGGGAAATGGTATCCGGCACGGGCCGCAAGCCGATTTTAGGCAGTTCTCCGAGGCATGGAAAATTGCTTAAAACGGGGGGACGGATTCCCAGGCCATCCTCTGGCCCGATGCCGGATGGCAAAAGGCCAGGCCGGCGGCATGGAGGAGCAGCTTGCCGGGAGCTGTGCCCCTGCCATAGAGGCGGTCGCCGACGATGGGGATGCCCAGTCCCAGCGGGTGGGCGGCGTGCAGACGGAGTTGATGGGTGCGTCCGGTGAGGGGGATGAACTCAACCCGGCTCCGATCCTCTTCGATGGCCAGAAGCCGCCAGCAGGTAATGCCCGTCTTGCCATGGAGCGGGTCATAGATCTGACGGGGCCGGTTGTCCGGGTCAAGGCGGAAGGGCAGGGCGATCTCGCCCCATTGTCGGTGCAGTCGTCCCTCCAGCAGGGCGATATAGCGCTTCTCCACCCGTCCTGTGGCAAACTGGCTCGAGAGATGTCGGTGGGCCTCCCGGGTGCGGGCCACGACCATCAGGCCGGAGGTGTCCATGTCGAGGCGGTGCACGGAGGGCTGGTCGATGCAGTCGGGGAAGAGCGCCCTGATCCGGTTGACCACGCAGTCCTGCATCGCCTCCCCCCTGCCGGGCACCGAGAGCAGGCCGCCGGGTTTGCTGATCACCACAAAAAGCGGGTCGATATGAAGTATCTGCATCTTCCTGCTCCTTTGCTTTCAGCGGTTCATTCATGCCGTTTTGCGGGCATGGGACGATTTTTTGAACTCCGGCGGATGGAACTTGCTGGACGCTGCGTAACGAAAAGCGGCGGCTGGAGCTTGCTGGACGCTGCTTAACGAATTCCGGCGGATGGAACATGCTGGACCCCGCATAACGAACTCCGGCGGATGGAACTTGCTGGACGCTGCTTAACGAATTCCGGCGGATGGAGCTTGCTGGACGCTGCTTAACGAATTCCGGCGGATGGAGCTTGCTGGACGCCGCATAACGAACTCCGGCGGATGGAACTTGCTGGACGCCGCATCCCGGAACAGCCGGAAGAGATTGGCTGTTCCGGGATGC
>JACDZH010000441.1 GCA_013426815.1 Paludibacter sp. | reverse complement strand
TTTGCTGCAAAGATAATAAATATATACGTTATATCATAATTAACATAACACTAGTAGTACCATTTACTTTACTACCAACTACCAACTACCAATGGAATACTCGACATCCCGCTCTTGTGGGACATTCTAATACCTACAACTTTTCATTATAAACCACATGCAATAATGTAATTCCAACGGCATTAAGGGTATTTTTATCTACATTTTTCATGGTGTCATCAATTGTATGCCAATAACTGGCAAAACCAGTTCCAGAATTCGGATCGTACTGAATAATATCTATACTCGGAATACCAATCAATTTATTTACATACAAATGATCATCGGTAACTGCACCACCTCTTTGATTTACAAAATACTTACCAAAACCTAAACTTTCAGCCTGCGACCAAACTTTACCAACTATATCTGTTGCAAATTGGTCTGAAATTTGTTCTCTATAGAAAGTAGCATTTTTACCGCCTACCATGTCGAGCAAAATACCAAATTCGGCACGATAACCTGTAATATGAGGATTTTTAGCCCAGTATTGTGTTCCCAAACACCATGAATCTTCATTATTTGTTCCATCATGTGCGGTTGAACCATAATCCTCAGTGTCGAAGAAAATAATATCAACACCAATTGTTGGTGGGTTGTTTCCAATTAATCTTGCCATTTCGAGTAGCACACCTACGCCACTGGCTCCATCGTTGGCTCCCAATACGGGTTTTTTATGGTTGGATGGATTTGTGTCGCTATCAGCCCATGGACGGGAATCCCAATGTGAAAAAAGCAAAACTCGTTTTTCGGCTTTGGGATTGAATGATCCGATAATATTTATAGATCGAAGTGATGTTCCATCATATACGGTTAATTTTGCTTTTTGTTCAGTCACCTCTGCACCAAATCTTTTCAAAGTGGTAGACAAAAAACTGGCACATGCTAATTGGGCATCTGTATTTGGAATACGTGGACCAAAATCAACTTGCTGCTGGGTGTAATGATATGCCGAATCTGCCGAAAAACTTGGCACTATTACCGTTTTTTGTTCTTTTTCAGCACTTTTATTTGGATGACTGCATGCTGTTATATGTACAGCAGTAAGAAGAATGAAGAGTGTTTTTCTCATAATTGAATTAATGAACTACAAAGATAGGGATTTTTGGCAATAGAAATCTATTTTAATTCAAATTTTGTAGCTCGATAAGCTAGCAATTGCATTAAAATATGTCACTTTCAATTTTTCGATGTTTAATATTTTCAACTTTGGAAACATCACTTTTATACACCTTTCGGTTCTCAAATGTGTTTGAATAACTACTTTTAAAAAACCCGTATTCCTTCAAAAAGATAGTTAAGTTATGGTTAAATGTATTTGAATAAACTGATATAATGTAAGTTTTTAATGAGTATCGGGTGTTGTACCTAAAGAAAAAAGTTTACATTTGTCTTTCA
>JACDZH010000079.1 GCA_013426815.1 Paludibacter sp. | reverse complement strand
TTTTTTATAAAATCGAGCAAAAAATATAGGACTTTATAAACACACTCTAATTAAGCAAACAATCTACCGATCAACTAATTGCAAAGAACCCAGGACGTTTCAAATCGTTTGTCGGTTTTTCGGAGGTTTATCATGTATTGAATTGCTTCATCTTTGTTGATAAATGATTGGATAGCAACACGGTATATTTTAGAGGGAGGTAGCACGCGGGCACTTAAAAATCTAGCCTCGATAAGCACTTTGCAAAAATTATCGGCTTTTTTTTGACTTTGTAAACTGGCAACTATCACATGATAATTTTGCAACTCCGTTACATTCGTCCTATTAAAAATTGAATCGGTAGTCTGAACAGTTGCTACAATTGAATTTTTTATCTCAGTAGAAATAACATTTCGATTAACGATGGATATTGAAGCTATGTTGGCAGTTTCAGTTTGCCGCATATCGTTTACTTTGGGAGTAACAAAAATTAATCCAAAGATGAGCATGCCGGCAACAGCATATTTGTATATCCGGGTCGATGGTAATGTGAAGGTAACTTTCCTACCTCCGTGGTGCTTCTGAATATCTCTAGCAGTAACGTAAATATCGGTTAAACCAAAATTTTGTGGTAAAAACTCAGCCTTTTCTATGGGTGTAAACTGGATATTTCCTGTTTCGCTTTGTTGCAAAAAACCGAGGTTTCCAAATTGAACATTTCCTTTCGATTTGAGCTTAGTTATGATTTTTTCTACTTCAATATCAATAAGTTCTACGGACATTCTATAACTCAATCCTTCGGTTTTGGCAATTTCTATTGCCAATAATCCATCGGCATGATGCATCAAAGGGTTGAAGCTGATGGTATCGAGTGGTGGTGTAATACGATCAGAAAAAAGAACTGATGATTTTGTTTGTAACACAAATCCGCCTAAATTCGGTACAACCACATAATCGTGTTGTGCCAGAACTTTCTCTATATGTTGAAAGAATTTTTCCACGATGCAAAAGTAATTGAAAGGACGCTAAATCAAATATCATTATGACAAAAAGTTATCAACAAGTTTTTAAACTAAAAAAATCGATGTATCTTTGTGCCACGTTTTGGGTATTTATCAAATAATTAACAACTGATTAAAGTCCAATTATAATAATTGAGTTCAATTCCAAAAACATTCGCACACAGAATATACGGATTAAACGAATAAACACGTTAATTATAAAGACGATATATTCTGTGTGAAAATATAGGCTTTTCGGAAGTGACACATAACTTTAAAGTAAAATTTAATATAACCATTAAAGTAAATATGAACTTTTTAAAATGAAAAAAACGATTTTAATAACAGGTGGTGCAGGTTTTATTGGATCACATGTAGTTCGGTTATTTGTAACAAAATATCCTGATTATCAAATTATTAATTTAGATGCATTGACTTATGCAGGTAATTTAGAAAATTTGTTGGATGTGGTTGAAGCCCCGAATTATAGATTTGTGAAAGGTGATATTACCGACGAAAAGTTTATCATAGATTTGTTCGCAAACAATAAAATTGATGGTGTTGTACATTTGGCTGCAGAATCGCATGTTGATCGCTCCATAACCGATCCTTTTGCTTTTATACGTACCAATGTGTTTGGAACAGCTATTTTACTTAATGCCGCCAAAGAATCCTGGAAAGGAAATATGGATGGAAAACGTTTTTATCATATTTCAACCGACGAAGTTTATGGCACATTGGGCGAAGAAGGTTTATTTACCGAAGAAACTGCTTACGATCCACGAAGTCCATATTCATCAGCCAAAGCTAGTTCCGATCATTTTGTACGAGCATATTATCATACTTATGGTTTACCGGTTGTAATTTCCAATTGTTCTAACAATTATGGTGCAAATCATTTCCCAGAAAAATTGATTCCACTTTCGATTAACAACATCAAAAATAACCGACCCATACCAATTTATGGAAAAGGTGAAAATGTACGCGATTGGTTGTGGGTTAACGATCATGCACGTGCAATTGATACTATTTTCCATACCGGAGTGACCGGAGAAACTTACAATATTGGAGGAAATACCGAATGGACAAATATCGATTTGATTCGCGAATTGTGCAAAATCATGGATAGTAAACTGGGTCGTGAACCAGGAGAATCGGCAAAATTAATTACTTTTGTAAAAGACCGTGCCGGACACGATTTGCGTTATGCTATCGATTCTTCGAAACTTCAGCGTGAATTAGGTTGGAAACCATCACTTCAATTTGAAGAAGGACTTGAAAAAACAGTAGATTGGTACCTCAAAAATCAGGCGTGGATGGATAACATTACCAATGGAGCCTATCAGAATTATTATCAGAAACAATATTCCGAAAGATAAAGACATTTAATTTACCAATAAAATAGGGCTTATCAGATATTCTGACAAGCCCATATTTTTATTTTTAGTGATTAACTATCAATTAAAAACATTTGTTGAATTTCTGTTTTTGTGTTGGAACTTATTTTGGTGCTGTTTTGTACAAATAAATTCCAATCAGTAAAAAAACTATATTTGGCAACCAAACTGCTGACATTGCTGACATTGTGCCATTTACAGCAAATGTAGTTGACATGGTTATAAACATAATGTAAAATGCGCTCAGTGCAAGTCCTATTCCAAGATGTAAACCCATTCCACCCCGTACTTTTCGTGAAGAAAGTGAAACACCAATTAAAGTCATAATAAAAGCCGCCAGAGGCATGGAATATCGTTTATAATACTCATCTTCAAATGCCTGTATATTACCAATTCCCCTGTTTTTTTGTTTTATTAAATATTTACGCAATTGTATAATGTTCATTTGAGTAGCTTCTTGTGAAGTAATGAAAAATTCTTCGGGCTGCACCATAATCGTTGTATCTTTTTTCGCTCCTTTGGTAATACTTTCTCGCATACCATTAAAATCTCGTTGTAAATAATCAGTAATTTTCCAATTATATGCAGAATCCCACGAAATTGTTTGAGCTGTCAACCGTGAAATTAATTTTTTCCCTTCGAATTTTTCGAGTGAAAAACGGTATCCTGAATTGTTCTTAATCTCGTATCTTTCGATATACATGATAACACCATTTTCCACTTCCATCTGAACATTATTTGCATTTTCGATTTTGAAAGGATGTATAAATGAATTGGTAAAGGTGAGCATTTTTTTATTGGCTGAAGGTATTATAAAACCTCCAATAGTAAACGAGATAATGGCAATTAAAGCTGCTGATAGAAAATAGGGAAGCATCAATCGTTGAAAACTAACTCCGCTTGACAAAATGGCAATAACCTCAGTGTTAGTTGCCATTTTAGATGTAAAGAAAATAACTGCAATAAATGTGAATAGCGGGCTGAACACATTCATATAATAAGGAATGAAATTAAGATAATAATCAAAAATTATGGCTTTTAGTGGAGCATTGTTATCGATAAAATTATCCAGTTTTTCAGTTAAATCAAAAACTACAGCAATTGTCAAAATAAGTGAGATGGAGAAGAAATACGTCCCCAAAAACTTCATAATTATGTAAGTATCAATTCGTTTTAAACCGAATTTTCTGTAATCTACTTTCATTTATTTTTAGTAAACAAGTATTTAGTAAACGAGTAAACAAGGAAAAAGTATACGAGTATTTATTAAACAAGAAAATAGTAATCAAGAAAATAAAAATATATTTTTTCAAAGCAATATTCAGATAGACAACGTGTAACTTGTATCTAAAACTTGTAACTAATTATTACAGTCGTCTTCCCACCTGTTCCACAATTCCTTTTTTCCATATTGAAAAATCACCAGCTTGAATATGTTTTCGGGCTTCGCCTACCAACCACAAGTAAAATGCTAGGTTATGAATGGATGCAATTTGCATAGCAAGCAGTTCACTGCTGATAAACAAGTGACGCAAATATGCCTTTGAATAAGTGCTATCAACATACGATGTACCATATTCGTCAAGCGGCGAAAAGTCATTTTTCCATTTTTCGTTTCTAATATTTATAATGCCTAGTGATGTAAATAACATTCCATTTCGTCCGTTACGTGTTGGCATTACACAATCGAACATATCAATGCCACGTTCAATACTTTCCAGAATGTTTTGTGGAGTGCCAACACCCATCAAATAACGTGGTTTATCTTTGGGAAGAATCTCGTTTACAATTTCTATCATTTCGTACATTTTCTCAGTTGGCTCGCCCACAGCCAAACCTCCAATAGCATTTCCATCGCGCTGTTGAGCAGCTATAAATTCAGCTGATTGTCGACGTAAATCGGGGTAAACACAACCTTGTACGATAGGGAAAAAAGTTTGTGAATATCCGTATTTTGGTTCTGTTACATCGAAATGTTTTAGTCCACGTTCCAACCACCGATGGGTCATTTCCATCGATTTTTTGGCATATTGATAATCAGAAGTTCCCGGCGTACACTCATCAAATGCCATTGTAATGTCTGCACCGATGGTACGCTGAATATCCACCACATTTTCTGGAGTAAAAAAATGTTTGCTCCCATCAATATGCGAACGGAAAGTGGCACCTTCTTCTTTTAACTTGCGGTTTTCGGACAACGAAAATACCTGAAAACCACCACTATCAGTTAATATTGGTCCTTCCCAACCATTAAATTTATGTAATCCTCCAGCTCTTTCCAAAGTATCAATTCCCGGACGTAAATATAGATGATAAGTATTTCCAAGTATGATTTGGGCCTTAATATCATCTTTTAATTCGTGAAAATGAACAGCCTTTACCGATGCAACTGTACCTACAGGCATAAAAATCGGTGTTTCAATTACTCCATGATTAGTGATTATTTTACCAGCACGGGCATTGCTTGTTGAATCGGTATATTGTATTTCGAAGGTCATTTCTAAAAGTCCAAAGTCTATGGTCTGAAAAACTAAAGACTTAGAAAGTTATTTAATATATAAAATATTGAATATTAATTTCTTAGTTTATTACGATTCTTCTCCCAGAATGAAATTTTCTAAGATTTTCTGTCCAAATTCTCCTGATTTTTCGGGGTGAAACTGCACTGAATAAAAATTATCTTTGTGTATTGCCGAACTGTATTCTGCTATATAACTTGTTGTTGAAATGGCATTTTTGCAAGCCTCGACATAATAACTGTGTACGAAATACATATAGGCATTTTCAGCAATTCCTTTGAATAAATTGGTTTTTAATTGGGTAATATTATTCCATCCAATTTGTGGAATTTTATATTCTGCTCCCTGAAAACGTTTTACACTTTCCTTAAAAATACCCAAACAAGTAGTTTCATTTTCTTCGGAATAAGTACACATCAATTGCATACCCAAGCAAATACCTAATACGGGCTGTTCTAATGAACAAATGAGCTGATTTAGTCTCTTCTCTTTTAAGTATTTCATTGCCGACGAAGCTTCGCCAACTCCGGGTAAAATAACTCTATCGGCAGAGCAGATTTCATCATGTATGTCGGTAACAATGGCATTCACGCCTATACGCTCCAACGCAAAAAGTACCGATTGGGTATTGCCGGCATTGTATTTTATGATAACGACTTTCATGTAATTTTTTTTGTTGCTGTTTAGCTAATCAACCAATTAACTTATTCGTAGCTGTATCGGGGAAAATAATGGCTGGTTTGAATGCTTTGGCTTCTTCCATTTCCATCATGGCATAAGCCATAATAATCACAATATCACCGGGTTGTACTTTGCGAGCGGCAGCACCATTCAGACATATAATCCCTGTTTTACGTTGACCAGGAATAACATAAGTCTCGAAGCGTTCTCCATTATTATTGTTTACTATGCTAACTTTTTCGTTTGCAATAACATTGGCAGCATCCATAAGATCTTCGTCAATAGTAATGCTTCCTATATAATTCAAATTAGCTTCCGTAACGGTAACCCTATGAATTTTCGATTTTACAACATGAACTAACATAGTTACTTAATTTTTAATTCTTTGGAATTAATTATATCTGACATTATCTATCAGTCTTACTTCTCCGCAAAATACGGCAATACAGCCAATTGCAGATTTTGACCATGATTGTACGGTCTGTAAACTGTCTACATTTACAATTTCGAAATACTCAACTTCCAGTCCTTCCACTTGATTAATTTGGTTGATAACATGAGTCGCTAATTCTTGCGGTGTCATTTGGCTTGCAAAGTTACGACTTTCAAACAAGACTTTCGATATATTTACAGCTTTTTTGCTTTGTTCGCTTGTTAATCGTTCGTTTCGGCTACTCATAGCCAAACCACTTTCTTCACGAACAATAGGACAATCAATAATTTTGATGTTTAAATTCATTATCTCAACCATACGATGAATAATCGCTAATTGTTGAAAATCTTTTTCTCCAAAATAAGAATTATCGGGTTGAACCAAATGAAATAAAATACTTACAATCTGAACTACCCCATTATAATGTTCAGGACGAAATCGACCTTCCATAACGGTATCTAGTCCCCCAAAATCAAATTCAAAATGGTTATTTAACTCATCGACATGGTAAATTTCCTCAGGTTCTGGGGCAAAAATCAGCTTACAACCAACACTTTTGAGCATTTCAGCATCTTTAGCTAAATTCCGTGGATATTTTTCTAAATCGGCGGGATTGTTAAATTGAGTTGGGTTAACAAAAATGCTCACTATGCAACAGTCGTTTTCTGCAATTGATCTAACTATCAGAGTTCTGTGACCTTGATGTAAAGCACCCATAGTTGGAACAAATCCTATCGTTTTTCCTTCAGATTTTATTGTTTCAATTTCAGCTTTCAATTCTTGTTTGGAACGAATTATTTTCATTTAATACTGAAAAATGTTTCTTTATAAAATTATATATTCTATTTAAATTCAATAACTTAGAAGCAAATTTAAATGTATTTAGTCTTATTACTAACTTTAGAGTAAACCCAAAACTGCAAAGTTTTAAATGTGTCATTTTCAGAAACATGAGAAAGAAAACTAAGAATAAAACTTTCAGTTTTTCATTGTAACTTTGTAAATTAGCGACTTTGCGCCTGTCTGCCGAAAAAAGCAGGTTAGAAAATTTTTTTTATGATGAACTACTGTAAAGTAGTGACCCAACAAAAAAATAATTGTGTGTTTTAACAGGGTGCAAAAGTAATGAAACTTATTTGTAAAATTGCCAATTTACACTTGCTTGTTCATATTTGTTGAATTATTTGGGTGTATTGATTGTATTTTTATATCAATAACATATAGCTGTTCTCTAGGTTAAACTTTTATAAATAGGGCAGATGTTCGAAGTCATTAATTATTTGTGTTTAATTTTTAAACGTCTGATTGAATGTGTAATAATTTAATTTCGACGATTTGCCTAATACATTAAATTTCATTGTTTTGTAAGTTCACTTAACATTTCTGGTCTAGGGTCTTGCTTTTATCCGATTTTTTTTATATATCTTTGCATACTGAAATGTTATCTCAACAAGTTTCGGATATTAGCATGAAAAAAGTTACTAAAGTATTATATATTTCGCAAGAGATATTTCCTTATTTACCTGAATCAGAATTAGCGAATATGGGGCGATATTTACCTCAAGCGGTACAAGACCGCGGTCGCGAAACTCGAACTTTTATGCCGAAATTTGGAGCGGTAAACGAACGCAGAAATCAACTTCACGAAGTAATTCGTCTGTCTGGTATGAATCTGATTATTGATGATACAGATCACCCGCTGATTATTAAGGTGGCTTCGATTCAGGCTGCCCGCATGCAAGTATATTTTATAGATAATGATGATTATTTTCATCGTAAAAATACAGTTACCGACGATAATGGCGATGAGTATGAAGACAATGACGAACGAACTATTTTCTTTGTACGTGGTGTAATGGAAACAGTTAAAAAACTTCGATGGACACCTGATATTATTCATTGTCAGGGATGGATGACAGCTTTAGCTCCTTTGTATATTAAGAAAGCATTCAATGGTGATCCATTTTTTAAACATTCAAAAGTTGTTTACTCAGTTTTTAATGATGATTTTAAAAATCCATTTCGAAACTTATTTGCCGAACGTCTATTACTCGAAGGAATTGAAAAAAGACATGTAGTGCAGGTAAAAGATAAATTAATTGATTTTGTTGCACTTTCAAAACTTGCTATCGACTATTCAGATGGTGTTATTCAATCAAGTCCCTCTGTGAATGAAGAAGTTTTAAAATATGTAACATCAAAAAAAATGAAGTTTCTTCCTTTTCAAGTTGTAGAAGATTATGCGGATGCTTATGTAGCGTTTTACGATAGTTTAATGTAGTTTTTTGTTAAATTAAATACACCTGGTTTTTTCTGGGGATTTCTCATTTTTTATATCTTATTTTTCTATCCATTATTTCAGTTTTATATAATACGAGCATGAACTCAAGTAATCACCAATACTGAAGTACCGTAATACATCGATTAAATGGAGATAAAGTTTAGTATGCTTGTTCCATATTACTTATAAAAACAATTATTAACACATGAAACCTAATTCAATTATTCTGTCTTTATTGTCATTATTAATTTTTTCATGTACCGATAGTTTTACAAATATTGGTACCGAAATTCAACCTACATCTGATGCAATTACTGTAGGAACGGATACTTTCCATGTGACTACCGAAAATGTCTTTATAGACTACATGTATTCTAAACCTGATTCGTTCTTGCTGGGTACGTTTTACGATGTGAAATATGGTTCGACAAAGGCTGATATTTTGGCACAGGTGAAATGTCCTATTGATTTTGCATATCGTGTTGGAGCAATTCCCGATTCTGCTTTGGTAGTTTTATATTACAAAAGCTGGTTTGGTGATAAATATTCGCCATTGGACGTGAATATATACGAAATGAACAAGAAAACATTTGACTATTCTGGATTATATCCTACTAATTTAGACCCTTCAGTATATACTGACCATGACCTTTATCAACCAACAAATTTGCTAGCACATAAAGTGTTTTCAGCCAGAGATGCTTCAAAAAAGCTAACAGACACTACAAGTGTTATTTTTAAATTGGATACTGCATTTGTTCGAAAATTCATTAAAGGAGCTTCAACCTACACAAGTGATTTTGCATTTACTAATTTTTTTAAGGGACTATATATTACTACCAATTATGGGGCTTCTACAATGCTCAACATAAGTCAAATAGATTTGGAGTATTATTATCATTATACATATATTGTACCTGGTACTTCAAGATTAGATACTGTAAATAACGTAGTTATTTTTCCTGCAAATGCTGAAGTACGACAAGTTAATCGTATTTTACATCCCGATAAAGATTTAATAAAACAAAAACTGGCACTAAAGGATAGTGTAAATTACGTTTCTTCTCCTGCGAATATACAAACTCGGGTTAATTTACCTTTGAATAGAATGAAACAACGTTTGAATACTGGAATTAACGGAAAAAAACTATTTATGAACAGTGCTTTGTTGAAAGTAGAAGCAACCGAAATAGATAATACTAGTTTAGCACAACCAATTGTTTCCTATATGATGTTGATAAAGGAATCGGCAATATACAGATTTTTTAATTCAAATGAAGTTTTTTCAGATACATGTGCAGTAATGGGTACTTATACTTCTGAAAAAAATAGTACTACAGGTGTTTATAAATATTATTATACATTTGATATTGCAAGTTTAATCGACAATGAAATAAAGAATACAACAACACCAGAAAATCTAAGTATGAGATTAATGCCTGTTAATGTAGAATATAATAGCAGCAATGTTATAACATCAGTAAAACAACAGTATTTATTGAACGCAGTAACAATAAGAAGTGGAAAAAATAGTTATTCTCCCATGACTATCAAAGTGGTTTATAGTGGATTTTAATAAGAGCGAAACACAAAAAAGGCTTACCGATTTCTCGATAAGCCTTTTTTGTGGAGATTATCGGACTCGAACCGATCACCTCGACACTGCCAGTGTCGCGCTCTAGCCAGATGAGCTAAACCCCCAGAATTTTTTTAATTGAGCTGCAAAGATAGGAAAGTTTTAGAAATTATGCAGACTTTTGTTCAAGTTATTTTAGAAATAAATACCAAAACTCAAAAGTTAAATAACTTTCGTTGATAAATTGTCTGTTGTAAAAAAATACAAATGATCTTATGTTGATTTTTAATACAACCTATTTAGTTTCCGACTGTGCTCGATTTGCCTGGCACAAATGGATAACCGAACAGCATATTCCGTTTATGCTAAAGTTTAAGCCTTTTTCTGATCCTCAGATAGCAAAGATAATTAGCAATGAACAACAAGATAGAACATCTTTTTCGTTGCAATTTCATATTCGTGATTTTGAAACACTTGGAATATGGAATGAAAAATATGGTAGTGCTTTTCAGGAAAATTGTGCGCGTGAATTTGGAACTGAGGTCGTTTTTTTTACCACAGTTTTGGAACTTCTGTATCAATAATGGTTAAAGAACAAATTATATTGGGCATTGATCCTGGAACCACCATTATGGGTTATGGATTGCTGAAAGTAACCGATAATAGTGCTGAGCTGCTTGCCATGGGAGTACTCGACTTAAAAAAATACAGCAACCATTACCTTAAGTTGCAGCGAATTTTTGCACGTACTTTGTCGCTAATCGATGAATTTCATCCCGATTGTATGGCCATCGAAGCACCTTTTTTTGGAAAAAATGTACAGTCAATGCTCAAACTTGGGCGTGCTCAGGGCGTAGCAATGTCAGCAGCTTTGTATCGGGATATTCCGATTACGGAATATGCTCCATTAAAGATTAAAATGGCTATTACAGGCAGTGGTAATTCTTCCAAAGAACAAGTGTCTGATATGTTGCGTCGGATACTGAAAATTCCAAAAGAAAATATGTTGCCACAACTGGATGCCTCCGATGGTTTGGCAGCTGCATATTGTCATTTTTTACAAGCAGGACGACCGGTTTCGGGTAAAGAATATTCGGGTTGGAAAGATTTTATTGCCAAAAATGAAACTAAAGTAAAGCCTAATAAAAAGACTAAACTCAACCTTTAAAGGGAGTTGAAGTTAGTCTTGTTTAGTTTTTATTGTTGGTTATCAATAATATAGCTTAATGTAAAAATTTCAATTAATCAACTCAAATCCTGTATAAGGAATTAATGCTTTGGGGATGCGGATTCCTTCGGGAGTTTGATTATTTTCGATCAAAGCAGCTACAATTCGTGGTAGTGCCATTGCACTTCCATTAAGTGTATGCACCAATTGGGTTTTCTTGTCATTTCCTTTGAAACGACATTTCAAACGATTTGCCTGGTAACTTTCAAAATTTGATACCGAACTTACTTCTAACCAGCGTTGTTGAGCCGCTGAATAAACTTCAAAATCGAAAGTCAATGCCGAAGTAAAACTCATATCACCAGCACAAAGTCGTAGAATTCGCCAGGGTAATTCCAATTTTTCGACCAATGTTTGCACATAATTAACCATTTCGTACAGTGTATCGTAGGATTTGTCAGGATGTTGAATTTGAACAATTTCTACTTTGTCAAACTGGTGCAAACGGTTCAAACCACGGACATCTTTTCCATAAGAGCCGGCTTCGCGACGGAAACAAGCAGAATATGCTGTGTTTTTCATTGGTAAATCATTCTCATTCAGTATCACATCACGGTAAATATTTGTAACTGGAACTTCGGCTGTTGGAATTAAATACAAATCGTCGACAGTACAGTGGTACATTTGTCCTTCTTTGTCAGGCAATTGCCCCGTTCCGTAACCCGAAGCAGCATTTACAACATAAGGTGGTTGTATTTCTAAATAACCTGCAGCAGTCGCATTATCGAGGAAAAAATTGATCAAAGCACGTTGCAAACTGGCACACTTTCCTTTATAAACAGGGAATCCGGCACCCGAAATTTTTACGCCCAATTCAAAATCAATCAAATCGTATTTTTTTGCTAAATCCCAATGGGGCAGGGCATCTACCGGTAAGTTTGGCATTATTCCTCCCAAACGTTCCACCAAATTATCTTCAGGTCGTTTTCCATCAGGAACACTGGTGTGTGGTAAGTTTGGAATTTGAACCAATAATTCGTTCAATTTCTGCTCAGCTGCATTTTGTTGATCGCCATGTATTTTGATATTTTCCTTTAGTTCAATTGTTTTTTCTTTCGCCTGTGCAGCTTCAACCTGTTTTCCTAATTTGAAAAAATCACCAATCTGCTTAGATAAATTGTTTAATTCAGCCGAGGCTGTATCTACTTGAACCTGGGTTGTTTTTCGTAAATTATCCAATTCCGCTATTTGTGCAATTATGGCTGCGCCATCGAAATGTTTTTTTGCCAGACGTGCTATTACATCTTCGGTATTTTCTGTAATATATTTGAGTGTCAACATAATGTTAAAGCCTCCTAAATCCCCAAGGGGACTTTTTTCGAGCATATTTAATGATTATTTAAGTGATGTTTAATCCCATTCAGAATATTTTCTAACAAAAAAATCTCCCGCAATTTTACACTACGGTAAAACAACAGGAGATTTTTATTTATGCTATATTATTTTAAGTCTTTAATTCCCAATTGAGGGATTAGGAGGCTTTTTAGTTAGCTACTGCGATAGGTTTTACAGAAACAAACGACTTGTTGTCTTTCTTTTTTCTGAATTCTACAACCCCATCGATTAATGCAAACAAAGTGTGGTCTTTTCCCATTCCAATGTTTTCACCAATGTGGTGTACAGTACCGCGTTGACGAACTATAATATTTCCGGCTTTTGCAAATTGACCACCGTAAATTTTAACTCCAAGTCGTTTGCTTTCCGATTCACGACCGTTTCTTGAGCTACCTGCCCCTTTTTTATGTGCCATTTTCTTCTAATTTTTATCGGTTAAGCTACAATTTCTTTGATTAGTAATTCTGTAAAATCCTGACGGTGACCGTTGCGTTTGCGGTATCCTTTACGACGTTTCTTGTGGAAAACGATTAATTTTTCGCCTCTAACGTGCGATAAAACTTCACAAACTACTTTTGCACCTTCAACTACCGGAGCACCAACTGTGATATCACCTTCATTGTCGATTAATAATACTTTGTCAAATGCTACTTCAGAGCCTCTGTCGGCTTCTGCCATACGATGGATATACAGTCTTCTTCCGGCTTCCACCTTGAACTGTTGTCCCAAAATTTCTACGATTGCATACATTATTTCAATGATTTTTCTGATTACATCGGGAAGGTGAGTTGCCGTTGGCATGCTGCTTTTTACCTTATCCGAAACGAGGTGCAAAAATACATTTTTATTTATAATCTACAAAGGATTGTGTCAAAATAATTTCCTTTCACTTTTGAATTTAACTGAAACCTGATAATTAGAATGTTAAATAGACAGATATTATATTTTTACTTATCCAATTTTTAAAGAAGTAATAGTTTATGAGCCCTTAACTGCCTTATCATTAAAAAATAAAACTTCTCTATCTTCCTTTTTCATAGCCAACGCTTATAGCAATTGTAAAAAATGATCCGCTGTTAGAATTTTTTTAATCTTGTCGGTTGACAAGTTCAAAAAACGAAAAATTGATTTATCTGAGTATACATTATATAAATTAATGGGATTAAGCCTAATCAAAAATATTAGTTCTATACGTTTTGGGTGTGTGAGTTTTTAATTACATGAAATTCAAAGCTTGATATTTATTATCGTGAAACAACATTCAACCAAAAGGATTTAGATAACATAGGAATAAGACTTTGTTTTATTTTCTTGTTAATCAGTCTGTTTGCCGAAAGCAAAACTATTAGTTCTGAGTTTAAAATTCATAATAGATAAATATTTGAATTATGTGTTGAAATAATAAGTAATATGAAATAATTATTGATATGTTTATGTAATTAGAGTGTGTTTTTTTAGTCACAAAAGTGTTTAAAAATTTGTGTATATAA
>JACDZH010000078.1 GCA_013426815.1 Paludibacter sp. | reverse complement strand
ACTCCTATGATACAACTTTTTGACACACTTTCTTATCCCGAACTCAGGTTAATAGGGTGGGTTTACATACAATATACAACGAGTTCTGGACTAATAATTCAGGACTCTTTTTTTGCGAAGAATTCATCTTTTTTTTGTAATTTTGACAACTAATACCAACTGTACATATAAAATGACCCAAAGTCATTTTTATGTCTACTGTTGTTTATGCCGATTGAAAATTCCGCTTGCGGAAGGTATATCGAGTATTTCGAGATTCCGTGCAACGGAACAAACAAATAGAACAATGAGACGAACTTGCCTGCAGCAGGCAGGGTCGTCCCGATAGCTATCGGGAGGGCTATATTGTTTGTGCAATCGGTATAAACTATATTTCAACACTCTCAATGCATTTTTTACTCATAAAATTTGAACTACAATTTCTTTTAAAATGACTGAAAAGCTGATAATTACACTTTTTGAACATGCTATTTGGGGATCAATTCTTCAACCTGCACTTGTAAGAGAAGAAGCGTCAGGCACTTTAACTATTGAGGAAATTGTTGGATGTAAATCCACATTCTTCTCAAAATTAAATGATTTAGAAAAATCGTTGGTGCAAATGTCAGATAAAGTCTCTGACAAAACATTAATGAAAAATTATTCTAAAGAAAAAAACATAGCTGACTTTCATAAAAAAGTAAGTCTAGAGACAATCGAGAGATACATTCGACCAGCAATAGAAAGTTATCATAGGAGAGCACTTGAAATATTAAAGACTTTAGATCAACCCATATATTTACGTTCCGGAGTGAAATCACGCGTTTTATACAACACTGATCGTGTGTTAGTACCAAAAGACCTCACGCAAGTAGTTTTCAATTTCCACAAATACGATGATTTAGGGCTACAATATTTTATCAGCTTAAAATGTGAAAATGAAGAATTTGATTTGCACTCGAAAAGCTATTATGGGCTTTGTAACGAGCCTGCCGTGTTGGTTATTGAACATAAATTGCACACTTTTGCTGATATCGATATAAAAAAATTAATTCCTTTTTTTGGTAAAAAGTTCATTCAAGTTCCCTCCTCAGTAGAAAAAACGTATATTGAAAAATTCATAAAAAACTGTGTTGAGAAATATGAAGTAAATTCAGAAGGCATTGACATACAATATATTAATCCTGAAAGAAAAGCAATTTTAATATTGGATAGTGATTGGAATATGATGCCGGCATTGTATTTAAGTTTTAAATATTCCGATAAAGTATTTCCAATAGATTCGCCAAGCAAAAAAAATGTTTATGTTGTAGAGAAAGATGGAAATACTTCATTAAAATGGTTTTACCCTGACAAAGAATGGGAAAATTCGTTGATAAATTTATTGTTAGAAAACGGATTAGAAAGATCGGGAATAAATCATTTTACAGTTAAAAAAAAAGATGATATCGAATTTGAATCAATTTCCATTATGATTGAATGGTTGCAGTTAAAATCTGAAATTATTCGTAATTTTGAATTTTCACAAAGTCTACCAGATAAAACTTATTTTATTGGAGAAATATCTGTCAATACTGATATTAGCATTAAACGAGATTGGTTTGATATCGATATTGAAGCAGCATTTGGTAAGTTTAGAATACCTTTCATACGCTTCAGAAATCATATCTTAAATAATATCCGTGAATATATTTTACCTGACGAAACAATTGCGATTTTACCATCGGAGTGGTTTACACGCTATTATGAACTAATGCTTTTCAGTAAAAAGTCGGATGAAAAGATTCGATTGAAAAAACATCATTTTGGAATTGTAACTGTAATACAGGGCGAAAAGCAAAACCAATATACAAATTTCGAGACAGATAAGAAACCTTTGATAAAACCGGAAGGAATCAAAGCTGAACTTCGAAATTATCAATTCAAAGGATTTTCATGGCTAGTTCACCTATACGAAAATAATTTTGGAGGTTGTTTGGCTGATGACATGGGACTAGGGAAAACAATTCAAACTATTTCATTACTGCAATACATTTCAAATATAAACAACAGTTCAAAGCAAGTAGTTTTTCCAAAAAAAACCAAAAATGACCCACAAGAAGCAATTCAATTATCTATTTTTGATGAAGAAAACATTGCAGTTACATCCACACTTCCAAACCTTATTGTGATGCCTACTTCGCTGATTCACAATTGGTACAATGAATTTAGAAAGTTTGCTCCCGAATTGAAAGTGTATATATATTCTGGCGCAAAACGAATTAAAAGCATTGATATTTACAAAGTTTTTGGATTTTACGATGTGGTTCTTACCACTTATGGAACGTTAAGAAACGACATAGATTTATTACAAAATTGTCTGTTTCAATATTTAATCCTGGATGAAAGTCAGTCTGTAAAAAATCCTGATTCATTATCTTATAAAGCTGTAAAACAGATAAATGCAAATCATAAACTTGTATTGACCGGAACTCCGGTAGAAAACTCATTAACCGATTTATGGGCGCAACTCAACATTGTAAATGAAGGTCTTTTGGGAAATCAAACTTCATTCAAAAATGCTTATTTGAACCCAATTAATAAAAATAATAAAGCCAAAGAAGAAGCTTTATTACGAATAATTCAACCATTTATTTTACGACGCACAAAAAATGAAGTAGCTCCCGAATTGCCGCCTCTGAGTCAGGAAACAGTATATTGTGATATGAGTGAAGACCAGCAAAGTGCCTATAATGAAGAAAAGAATAAATTACGGAACAGTTTATTAGTAAAAGATACTAACTTTGACTCACAAAAAATGGCTTTTATAACATTGCAAGGTCTTACTCGATTGCGATTGTTAGCCAATCATCCAAAACTGCTGGATGTTGATTACGCTGGAGATTCAGGGAAATTTGAACAAATTATTATGCGATTCGAAACTCTGAAATCGGAAAACCATAAAGTATTAATATTTTCATCTTTTGTAAAGCATTTACGATTGTTGGCAAATCATTTTGACAAAGAGAATTGGAAATATGCCTGGTTATCGGGATCAACACCTGCTGATGGTAGAGAAGTTGAAATTGACAGATTTAAATCAGAATCAGATGTAAATTGCTTCTTCATTTCGCTCAAAGCGGGGAGTGTAGGTTTGAACTTAACAGCTGCTGATTATGTTTTTATTATCGATCCATGGTGGAATCCGGCATCCGAGATGCAAGCTTTAAGCCGTTCACATCGAATTGGACAGGATAAAAATGTGATAGTTTACCGATTTATTTCAACTGACACAATAGAGGAAAAAATCAGGAATTTACAAGATGATAAGTCGAAATTGGCAGATACATTTATAACATCAAGTAATCCATTAAAAGATTTGAATAGGGATGAGATGATTGATTTGATAGCCCCATAAATCCATCGAGAAGTGGGACTTTTAGAGTGCTACTTTTAAATTTACATTGCCATTAGTTTAATATAATAAACTACGTCTTTTAGTCCCCCTGGGGATATAGGGAGTTAAATACTAAAAAATGAAAAAAAGTGTTCAAACAGAAATAGATGCTTGTTATTTATATCGCAAATTAGCCGAAAATGAATCGGATGAAGCCGTAGCAAACGTGTTTCGCCAAATGGGTGACATTGAACAAAGTCACGCTGAAGCCTTTGCTCGAAGAGAGAATATTCCAACAGAAAACTTAATAAAACCTTCGTGGCGAGCCCTTTCATTGAATTTAATTGGTAAAGTTTTTGGTTACGATTATGTATTAGGTGCATTGATGGATACCGAAAAGAGTTTGTCCAATGCTATTATAAAGACAAAAGATAAGAACAAAATGGAAATTACAGGATCAGAAACGAACCATGTAAAAATTTTGTGGTCAATTTTGGAAAACGATAAAAGCATCAGTGGAACTCAACATGCTAAATTTGAAAGCCGACATCGATCGGTTGGTGGAAATGCCATTCGTGCTGCAGTGTTGGGTGGAAATGATGGGCTGGTATCAAATTTCAGTTTAGTAATGGGTGTGGCAGGAGCAACAACCAATCAACAAGGCGTGTTACTTGCCGGAATTGCAGGATTACTTGCCGGAGCATTGTCAATGGCGCTCGGAGAGTGGATTTCGGTGAAAAGTTCGCAAGAACTCTACGAAAATCAAATGGCAATTGAAATGGACGAATTGGAAACCAACCCCGAAGGGGAAGAGAAGGAATTGGCTCTGATCTACATGGCAAAAGGAATTCCCGAAGATCAAGCCCGAAAAATATCGGCTGAAATTATGAAAGACAAAACTCATGCACATGCGGTTTTGGTAAAAGAAGAATTGGGAATAAATCCCGAAGAGTTGCAAGGCTCAGCCATTGAAGCTGCTTTGTATTCATTTTTCTTGTTTTCCATAGGGGCTATTATACCACTGGCACCTTTTTTCTTTTCGAATGGGCTACAAGCATTGGTGTTAAGTGTTTCTTTCAGTGCGATTGGACTATTTCTGATTGGTGGGGCAATTACCTTATTTACCGGTAAAAATGTTTGGTATTCAGGTTTCCGTCAGGTTATTTTTGGACTTTTTGCTGCAGCCATTACTTTTGGAATAGGTAAAATGATTGGGGTAGTTGTATCATAAAGTGATTTTTAATAAAAAGAAGTCTCATATTAAAACTCTTACAGCTTATTAAATTATTAATTGTTTACAATTTTAACTATATGTTTATTTTTTTTGGTACAAAAAAACACTTACAAAAAAACGTGTAAGTGTTCGATAAACATTTGGTGACCCCGGTGGGGGTCGAACCCACGACCCACAGATTAAGAGTCTGTTGCTCTACCAACTGAGCTACGAAGTCATTATGAAATTATTGATAACTTTTATAAAAACGGCTGCAAAGTTAATCAAAAAATCAATTTTTTTTACACTTATCTGTCAAAATTTCAATTATTTTTATTAATAGGAGGACGACATACTACTACAGTGATATGAAAACAAGATTGATGTCGATCTCTTACGACCAATAACTTGCACTCTTTCCGCATATCAGTTAAAACCTTTGTAATAGCAAGTATAGGTTCCATCTTCGACTCAATTGTAACTTTTTTTGTGTTATAAAAATTTTTATATGAAATATCAAGGGTTGTTCCATAAATATGAGCCGAATGACCAATGGCATTTCCGTTTCGTTTGCCTAATTTAGACTGTGCTCCTACAGTTCGAAGTATAGATGTGATTCTGAAATCGTATTTCTTTTCTTTTAATCGTTCTTGAAAGCGAAAGCCAATTTCGTTCAACATATCCACGCCCTCAGGTATAAGATAGGGATGTGAAAATGATAAGGTTTTTAGCTGATAAAATCGATTTTCAGTTACTTTTACTTGTATTGACCGATTTACAAGGCTGTCGATTTGTAAATTAAATATCGAATCATTTTCAACTGGAATAATTCCATTAGTTTGGGCATGAATTAATTGTATTTCATTTGGATCATTGAGTTTTTTACTAGTTTCTATGGGAGCGGTGGCAAATCGTATATGGTCGCAATCTGAAACGTAATTAGTGATAAATCGAATTTCCTTCTTCTGAACGATTTTTGTTTGTATTTTTTTTACTAAAAATATCCCACCTGTAATTAAAACTCCAGTTATTAAGATTAAAAAGAAATAAAAAATGGGAGTTTTATATCTCCTTTTATTGTAATACTTAAAATCTTTAATGGGCTTTATAGGTCTTCTGATAGGTTGTCTTCTGTATACTAATGTAATTGATTTATTGTTTTATCGAACAAAGTTAAGCTTTTAGCTATTTATTGCCAATAGTTAAATAGCAAAAGTTATCAACAAAGTCATCTGTGTATCTAGAACAATATAATTTCATATTTTAAATTCATTTAGACAGACTCACTACTTGCAATTCGGGTGATGTACAATAGAAAATGGAATTTTCTACTTCCATAACATATCGTGATTAGGAATGAAATAGACCCAAGTTATAGAAAATTAAGTGATATAAAATTAGTATTTTTTGGATACATATCTCTAAAATTGGTTAAATATAGATTATTAAATTAGGTACTACTAGAATTCCTTTGGGTATTACGACATTTAATAATTGATACTCATAGTTCAACATAGACATAAAAATTAAGAAAATAAATGCTTAACAATTTGATATGCAAAACAATAACGAATATATTGTACTATTTGATACTTTAAATTTTAAGAAGAAACTATTTGATTCTATTGTGAAAAAAATATAAGTAACTCCCGATGCTCGGGATGTGCCATATAAGCTTGATTTTTTAAATTTACCATCAACTCACACAAAAGGTAGTAGAACCTTGAATTTTGCTTATAAGAAGTTATAAGCAAATAAGTAATATAAGCAATTTCAAAATCAGCGAATCTATGAACTAAAGAAATAATATTATTACTTTTGTGATGAAATAATTAGTGATTTCAAAAGCATAAAACTTCTAGTCAGATTTCTTAAGAATTGAACTCGTTTCACCATTTAATAGCATGTAAATATTATGATAAATCACCTGATTATAAAAAAGTTATTTTTACTTTTCATTTTATTGTTACCCGCATTTTTCTTAAATTGTCAAAATCCAGAAATTTTTGTTAACCGTGGTCATGCAAAATATAATGTGCAGGACTACGAAGGAGCTATTGCCGATTTTTCGAAAGCTATAGAACTTAATCCCAAATATTCGGAGGCATATTATAACAGAGCCACAATAAAATGTATCAATTTGTATGATTATAAAGGAGCAATTGTCGATTATAACAAAGCCATTGAGATAAATCCAAAATTGACGAAAGTTTTTTACCTCAGGGGTTATTCAAAATTTGAAATTCGTGACTTCTCGGGTTCAATCACTGATTTGACCAAAGCAATTGAATATAACCCCAAACTGAAAGAAGCCTATTATAAAAGAGGAATTGCAAAATGGAGTTTAAAAGATTACAAAGGTGGAATTTACGATTTAACAAAAACCCTGGAAATTGACCCAAATAATGCCGAAGCATATTACAATCGGGGCACAATTAAAAGCAACAACCTTCAGGATTTTAAAGGGGCAATTGCCGACTATTCGAAGGCAATAGTAATTAACCCAAAAAACAAAGAAGCATATAACAGCAGGGGTTTTGCAAAAAATAACCTTCAGAACTTCACCACAGCCATTAACGATTTTACAAAAGCATTGGACATAGATTCAAAATTTTTGAAAGCGTATTACAATAGAGGATTTGCAAAAACCAAATTGGAGGACTATGGTGGTTCAGTACAGGATTTTACAAAAGCCATTGAGTTAAATCCTAAACTTGCAGAAATCTATTTTTATAGGGGAATTTCAAAATCCAAATTGAAAGATCTTGAGGGTGCAATTGTCGATTATACAAAAGCAATTGAACTCAACCCAAAGTTTGCAGATGCTATTTTTAACAGAGGTACTTTAAAAATTGTTCTCGGAAAAAAAGACGATGGTTGTTTGGACTTAACCAAAGCCGAAGAACTGGGTTATCAAAATGCAGCAGAGAAAAAAAAATTATACTGTCAGTAAAAACAAATTTTAGTTGTAAAAGTTTAATTTCAAAAGTGATTATATAATAAAATCCTATTAATCAAATGATTAATAGGATTAGATAGCGTACCCGAAGCGGGACTTGAACCCGCACAGCCGTGAAGCCAAAGGATTTTAAGTCCTTCGTGTCTACCATTCCACCATCCGGGCAAGATAAACTGTGTTTTTTTATGAGCGAAAGACGGGACTTCCCGATATAAAATCGGGATAAACTTCTCGTCCCGATGAAACTTCTCGCATTTAACAAATGAGCGAAAGACGGGACTCGAACCCGCGACCCCGACCTTGGCAAGGTCGTGCTCTACCAACTGAGCTACTTTCGCAATTTATTTGTCAGGATTTAAAAAATTTAGTTCTAAAATTTCAACTTACTTTTCTCTTAAAGCGGGTGCAAAGATACATTTATTTTTGATTTTACGAAATTTATTTTACGAAAAACTCCTTTATTGTCTTAAATTTTGGATAGAATTCATTAAATACCGCTGTTAAAAACCAAAAAAAGTGAGTATGTAAAGTACATACTCGCTTTTATTTATTTTTTTTAATTAAGCCATGCTAACTAACAATTCACCATCTACTTCACTAAATTTTACATTACCTTCGCTTGCCAACCAACCTAATGCCAAATTCAAATCTTTTTCTGCTAGTTTGGTTACTTTTTTGACAGTTTTAACATTCAATTCTCCTGCTTCCAAAGCAGACCAAACTAAACCTGCACTAATACCAATTTTTTCTAATAACATAACGTTTGTTTTTAAAAAGTTGTTTTACGTGAACAATTTCTGCACAAAAGTACTATAAATATGTTCTATAACATAGAAAACGATAAATTAATTAAAAATGTCTATTTTTTAAATTATCTTGCATACATTTCGTCAATCAATACTTTATGTTTTTGCATAATTACAGCCCTGCGCATTTTTAAGGTATTAGTCAATTCGCCACTATCGATTGAAAAACTTTTTTGAATCAGCGTGAAACGTTTTATTTGTTCGTAGTTGGCCATATCCTTTTGCAAATCGGTAATCCTACTTTGAATAAAATCATTGATGGCAGGTAACTTCAGCAATTCATCCACATTATCGTAACTGATTTTGTTCTTTATGGCATAGTCTTCGAGTGCAGGAATGGAAGGGGCAATAATGGCAGTTACATAATTTCGTTCATCACCAATTACAGCTACTTGTTCAATATATTTATCCATCCCAAGTCGGGTTTCAATTTCCTGAGGAGCTACATATTTTCCGTTTGATGTTTTGAACAAATCCTTAATCCTATCGGTCAAAACAATTTGATTATTTTTTATATAGCCTGCATCGCCGGTTTTGAACCAACCATCTTCGGTAAAAGCGGCTTTTGTGGCTTCTTTGTTATTATAATAACCCGGAAAAATGATTTTTCCTTTGAGTAGAATTTCATTTTCTTCACCTATTTTCACTTGTAAGTTGGGCATAATAGTTCCAACAGTTCCAATTTCGAAAGTATCAGATTCGAAACAGGTAACTGTAGCAGTGCTTTCCGTAAGTCCGTATCCGTATAGAATTGGAACTCCAATACTTCTGAAAAAAGTGGTAATTTCATCCGAAAGTTTTGCTCCTGCAGTTGGCAGAATATTAGCGTTTTCAATACCCAATGTTCGCTTTACTTTCCCAAATATAAGTTTATCAGCAATTGCATATTTTAATTCTAACAACAATCTGGGGTTCTTTCCCAGTCGTAAATAGTCAATATTATATTTTTTTCCGGTAGCAATAGCCCAAGTAACAATGCCCAACATAAGAGGAGAGAAATTTGATAAATTTTCCTGAACTCCTGCATAAACTTTTTCCCAGAAACGAGGTACAGCACACATTAGCGATGGACGAACGTCTTTAATGGTTTGTTGAATTTCGGTAGGACGTTGGTTGATGTAAATCGTAGCTCCTCTAAAAAGACATAAATAACACCAGGTTCGTTCAAATACGTGAGAAAGGGGAAGGAAAGCAACCGAAACGTCTCTTTCTGACATATTGGTCAACCGCATGGTATTGGTAAGCATTGCCTCTTTAAAGCAACTGTGTGGTAACATGACACCTTTGGGATTTCCTGTTGTTCCAGAAGTATATAAAATACAACACAAATCAGTTTTATTCGCCTCATTTTGACGTTGTTGTACTTCAAAGTGTTTTGTAGATTTTTCGCCTAAAGCAAGCAAACTTGAAAAATACATGCTATGATCTAAATCAGCAAAAACAACATTTTTGTCAAAAACAATTATTTTTTTCAGGAATTTTGAATTTTCCATTACTTCCAATGCAATGTTGTATTGCTGTTGATCGCCCACAAAAATAATTTCAATTTCGGCATCGTTTACAATAAATTCTACTTGCGAAACGGTGGAAGTGGCATACATTGGTACTACGGTGGCACGATTGGCAAATAATGCAAAATCAACAATCAGATTTTCTGCTTTATTCTGCGAAAACTGACCAACCCGTTGATGTTCAACTACTCCTAAATCAAAAAAAGCTTTAGAAATAGCCGATACCTGATTGGCAAACTCATTCCATGATAATTTGTACCATGGGTCATTAAGCTCTTCACGTGAACAAAGAGCCACTTTGTTGCCATATTTTTTTGCCTGGGCAAACACCAATTGAGAAAAATGAACTTTTTCCATGTTTCTTAGATTTAAGGGTATATTGGTAATAATTGCAAAGATAAAGATAAAACCTGAAAAGATTACACATTTTTGTGGAAATTGTGCAATAAGAATTTAAGGACTGATTATTTATTGTTTCGTGAAAATTGAATGTAGATTTTATGCCAATATGATACAACAGAATTGAAAAAAACATAAGATTTTTTTCAACAGACAAATGGTGTTGTTCAGTCAATAAAAAACATTATCTTCAATTTTGGTTATTTACCAACAAATATTGGAATAATAATGCAAAATTATGATATTTGATAATCTGTTTTTTAAAACAATATTCAGATAGATAGACTTGTAATTTGTAACTAAAAAACATATAACTACTTAATTATGATTGTAGATAGAAAATTTGGGTTATAATCAATAAGTTGACAAGCTATTTTTGCAGCATTTTGTTGTGATTCCTTTTTACTTTGTCCCGTTGCTTGACAAACATCTATCCCAAGAATGAGTAATCGGGTAATAAAGTGGTGTTTATAAAACTTATATAAAATATCTTCTACCAACACAAATTCTGGTTCGAGACGATTTTTCAGAAACCACTCAATCAATTTTGATTTAAAATTAACCTCATACTCGGCAATTTTTTCTAAATTCACAAAGTTGAGAAAACGTTGTTCAACAAATATTTTACATTTTTTGTATCCATAATCTAAATAAATAGCTCCCATAAGTGCCTCTAAGGCATTCCCGTAAATATTGTTATTGGAGTAATTATTAACATATTGGGATGTTTTTACAAGTTCATCAAGCCCAATTTCAATTGCAAAACGATTTAACGATTTGCGTTTTACAATCTTTGATCGGGTATTTGTTAAAAAACCCTCACGTTCTTTCTCATAGTAAAAATAAAGAATATCGGTAACTACAGAATTGAGAACGATTTATGGCGTAGGGCAAGGGTAGTATTCGATTTTATTGGGATAGAATCCTAGCACTTTATAAAATGAAAAATAATGCTCATTTCGAGCATTCGAAAGGAGTCTTATTTTTCGTAGGATATACTTTATCACAAACTTACTTAATGTATTTTTTTACAATTACACTAGCATTGTGACCACCGAACCCGAAAGTGTTGGACAAAGCAGCATTTACTGTTCGTTTTTGTGCTTTGTTAAATGTAAAATTCAAATTGTAATCAATTTCAGGATCTTCATCACCAGCCATAAAATTTATAGTTGGTGGAACAATATCGTTCACAACCGAAAGTACTGAGAATATAGCTTCAATTGCACCTGCAGCACCCAATAAGTGACCTGTCATGGATTTAGTAGAGCTTATATTAAGCTTATAGGCATGATCACCAAAAACTTCCATAATTGCTTTGGATTCAGAAATGTCTCCAACTGGTGTAGAAGTTCCATGAACATTAATATAATCAATATCTTTAGGATTCATTCCAGCATCATACAATGCACGTTTCATTACTAATTTTGCACCAAGACCATCGGGATGTGTAGCAGTAAGGTGATAAGCATCTGCAGACATACCCCCGCCAACAACTTCGCAAAGAATGTTGGCACCTCGCGCAAGGGCGTGATCCAATTCTTCGAAAATAAGACAAGCCGCCCCATCGCCCATAACAAATCCATCTCGACTTTTACTGAACGGACGTGAGGCACTGGTTGGTTCATCGTTACGTGTTGAAATGGCATTCATAGCATTAAAACCACCAATTCCACCTGGTGTTATTGCAGCCTCTGCACCACCTGTAACAATCATATTTGCTTTACCCATACGGATATTTGTAAATGCGTCAATAATGGCGTTTGTAGATGATGCACAAGCAGAACAAGTAGAATAATTTGGTCCATGGAAACCATATTTGATTGAAATCTGTCCTGCTGCAATATCCGAAATCATTTTTGGTATAAAAAAAGGATTAAATTTAGGACCCATTTCAAGGTTTGCATAGTAGTATCCAATTTCTTCCTCGAAAGTCTTTATTCCACCAATACCGGCAGCAAAGATGACTCCTACTTCGTCTTTATCTACTGTATCTAAATTCACTCCACAATTTTCTAATGCTTCTTCGGCAGCTGCGATTGCATATTGCGCATAAAGATCCAGTTTGCGTGCATCTTTTCGGTCAAAATATTTCAAAGGATCGAAATTTTTGACTTCGCAGGCAAATTGGGTCTTAAACTTAGAAGCATCAAAATGTGTAATAGGTGCAGCACCACTTACACCATTCAGAACACTATTCCATGTTTCCACGACATTAGTTCCCAAAGGAGTTATTGCGCCAATACCCGTTACTACAACTCTTTTCAATTCCATAAATTAATTTTTGTGGAAAAAGATTATTTTTGTAAAGCTTCGATGTGAGCGATAGCCTCGCCTACATTAGTAATTTTTTCTGCTTGTTCGTCTGGAATAGAAATGCCGAATTCTTTTTCAAATTCCATAATCAATTCTACTGTGTCCAGTGAATCAGCTCCAAGGTCGTTTGTAAAACTTGCTGTTGATACAACATCTGCTTCTTCTACGCCTAATTTGTCAACGATAATCGCTTTTACTTTTGCTTCAACTTCTGACATGATTTTTGTTTTTAAGTTTGTAAATTGAAAATAATAATTAATTTTGCGGTGCAAAGGAAAGAAAATTTATCGACATAACCTCGTTTTTGTTTATAAAAAAGTATAATTTTGCACAAACTCGTTACATTTGCGCAATATTTAAAGAACATTATATGTCTTGTAAAATAGCTCTTTTTTCGTCAGGTTCGGGATCGAATGCCGAAAATATTATTAACTATTTCTCCGAAAGTTCTGATTTTCAATTTCATGTTATAATATCAAATAAATTTGATGCTTATGTTCACCGACGGGCAAAAAAACTTCAAATTCCCTCTTTTACATTTTTGCGAGAAGATTTTTCGGATGGAGAAAAAATACTTGAATTTCTTAAAAAAATTGAAACAGATTATATTGTATTAGCCGGATTTTTACTAAAAATTCCACTTAAAATTATAAATGCTTACCCTAAAAAGATCATCAATATTCATCCTGCCTTATTACCAAAATTTGGAGGAAAAGGTATGTATGGTTCACGTATTCACCAAGCAGTAGCTGAAGCAGGCGAAATTGAATCAGGAATAACTATTCATTATGTTAATGAATATTACGATGAAGGAAATATTATATTTCAGGCAAAATGTCCAATATCAGTCACTGATAACGCTGAAACCATAGCCGAAAAAGTACATGCTTTAGAATATGAACATTTCCCAAAAGTGATTGAGAATATCTGGGGGAATTATTAAACTTTATATGGATTTAAATGCTATTGCTCTAGTTTTCAGATCTCACCCTAAATCCAACTCTCTCCCGCAAATGGGACAGATATACAAAAGACTTTGCAGACTGCAAATAATGAGCTACATTTATTAATTCTACTGCCGTATCCCCTCTCGTATTCTTGTCCCGATTTATCAGGAGGAGGAGAAAGAGTTAGGAATTGTGTTCCAACTTAAAAAGTTCAAGAAGTTTTATTACAATTACTTAGCCTTTTAATCAAAATAATGTCTATTAATTATTTCCGTTTTGACATGTATTGTATTTCAGGTACTACTAGAATTCGTTTGGGTATTACGAAAATTAACAATTAATACTCATAGTTCCTCAAAGTCATAAAAATTAAGAAAATAAATGTTCACATAGTTTTATATATTTTCTTTCACTGTTGTCCGGTAAAAGAATTTTGATTAGATTGAAAAAAGAGGAGCCA
>JACDZH010000077.1 GCA_013426815.1 Paludibacter sp. | reverse complement strand
TGAAAGACAAATGTAAACTTTTTTCTTTAGGTACAACACCCGATACTCATAAATAATTAATTTGTACAATCCAATACAAGAGTATATTTTTGAGGATGGTTGTAACTCCAAGTTTCACTTTGTTCACTGGGGGTTATTTTCAGTTTAATTCCAATAGGAGTTTTTCAGCAGAAAATAATTAACTATTTTTTCATAAATGATTACACGAAAATGAGAATGAAATAATAATCCAAAAATAATTACTATATTTGCTGAGTTTTAAAAAAAAATGTAAAATATAATAATGTGTTTTTTATGAATAAGAAAGTCTTATTTTCGGCACTTTGTGCCATTTTTTTTCAAATAGTTTTTCATCCTATTTACGCAATAAAAGCCTATCCTTATCCAATAACAATAACTCAACCTGACGGAACATATCTAACAATTCTTTTGAAGGGTGATGAATCACATCACTTTAGAACCACCGAAGATGGATATTTGCTGAAAAATAATACCAGCGGTTATTTAACTTATGCCTACTTAAATACAAATGGTGAACTAATTGAAAGTGATATTATAGCACGAGATATTGATAAAAGATCAGCAAGTGATCTCCAATTTTTGCTAACGGTTACAAAAGCTCACGGATTCAAGAAAAGCCTTCAAAATAGTAGAATGTTCAGCTCATCAAGCTTACCAAAGCGGGCGTATCCATTAACAGGGTCACCAAAATCGTTAGTTATTCTGGTAAATTTTTCAGATAAAAGTTATATAACAACAACTCCTCAGGTAGCATTTACAAATTTATTAAATCAGGATAATTATAGTACAAATGGTGGTACAGGTTCAGCACGCGACTATTTTATTGCAAGTTCTTATGGGAAGTTTGCTCCAACATTTGATGTAGTTGGACCCTATACTTTACCAAATAATATGGCTTATTATGGAGGAAATGACACAAGCGGAAACGACAAGGACCCACAACAAATGGTCATAGATGCTTGTACTGCTGCTAACAATGCTGGTTTAGATTTTATACAATACGATACGGATTTGGATGGTTATGTAGATAATGTCTTTGTTTATTATGCAGGTTTTAATGAAGCTGAAGATCAAAGTGCAAACTCCATAAATGCAAGTACAATATGGCCTCATCGATGGAGTTTAGCCAATACCAGTACTAAATTTGACGGCAAAATTGTTTATGATTATTCATGTACTTCAGAACTTAAGGGATATACAGGTGCTAATATGTGTGGAATTGGTACATTCTGTCATGAATTTGGTCATGTACTCGGTCTCCCCGATTTTTATGACACTTCTGGAAATCAAGTAAATACACTTGATTATTGGGAAATTATGGATGCTGGGGCATACAACAACGGTGGTCGCACTCCACCAACCTATTCGGCGTATGAACGTTTTTTTTTAAATTATTTAACTCCTCAACAAGTTAGTGTAGCTTCCAATTTGACATTATTGCCGATTTATCAAGGTAAAACTCAACCGGCTAATACTGCCAATCAATCTTATCTTTTTTCTGAAACTACACATAATTTAGTGGCTTCAAATCCAACGCCAAAAGAGTTTTTTATGGTGGAATATCGGAAAAAAATCGGATGGGACTTATATTTACCCGGTGAAGGTATGTGTATTTGGCATATTGATTACGATCAAACTGCCTGGGATAACAATGAGCCAAATAACTATACAGGATCTATTCAAACTCCTACCAGTCACATGCGACTTTATTTGCAGCCTTTAAGCGGATCAACTACAACACCAGGGGCGGCATTTACTACTGGTTCGTTTACACCAACTACTTGGTCAGGTACCAATATTAATCGTCCAATTACCGATATTACTAAAACGACAAATAATATTACATTTAAGTTGATGGGTGGCGATTTAGTACCAATTATATCAACTATTGGTAGTATAACTGCTTTTTCAACTATAGTTGGAACTCCTTCTGCTACTCAAAGTATTACTGTAACTGGGTCAAGTTTAACCGGCAATTTGCATATTGGGTTATTGTATAATCCACATTTTGATATAAAACTGTATTCTGATGTATCTTGGAGTAAAAGTTTAAGTATTTCGCCTACATCCGGAAGCGTAAGTGCAATTGTTCAAGCCCGCTATAATCCATCATCTGTTGGAACACAAACAGATCAGTTAGTGTTTACAAGTAATGGTGCAACGGGTACCAGTTTTAATGTAAGTGGTACAGCAACTGCCCCTTACGATCCAAATGCAACAGCAATTATTATTGGTAAAATTGATAATTTGATAAAATTTCCTAACACAAAACTAAATACAACAAGCACTAAAACGCTGAATATTAAAACTACAGATATTGTAACCAATTTATCTGTTATAATTTCGGGATCTGATGCCGGTTTATTTAATGTTTCAACATCAACAATTACTAAAGATGCTGCAAACGCAACTAGTGGCACAACACTATCAATCAATTATTTACCTACTTCATTGGGGTCTCATACTGCAACAATTACAATTAGCGGTGGTGGACTCAATCCTGACAAAGTGATAATTCTTAACGGAGAAAGTTTTTAAAATTATCTCAGGTTCATTTATACAAAAAAAGAGAAAAAACATTCGTTATTTCTCTTTTTTTACAATTTTTTGTTGAACTTTAGTAAGTCAAAATACATTGAGTTAATTTAGTAAAATCAATAATTGATTAGAAAATTTTATATTGAAAAGTAAATACCAAACCCACGAATATATCATTACTTTTTGAATTCTTCGTCTTAAATCCATCTGCAAAATCAGAAAAAGTATATTGAATTGTACCCTCGGCTCCCAATGACATTTTTTGATCAATCGCGTATTGATAACCCAAACCTAATGGTATTAGAGGAGCAGTATCTGTTTCTTTGGTAGTATCACCTGCATTACCACGTCTTTCAGGATCGTAAACCAAATTAGCATTACTATTCATGATACCAAGACCAACAAGAGCATATAATGAATGTGGAGTTGAACGTCCGTATTTTTTCCCAAAAAATTTAGCATATTCACCTTGAATTGTCAATTGAAATACATTTGAGGTAAATGAGAACTCTCTGGGATTGCCCTTGTCATCACCTGCAAAATTATTGTAAGCAAAAGTAGCTTTATAACCATAATTACCCGTGAATCTGTGACGAAATCCCAGTGAGAAATCAATATTATGTAATCCTCCACTCAATGATTTATTTAAGGGGAACCCAAATTGATCTCCAATACAGTAAGTTGGTCCAAAGGAGAGTATTAGTGACCCTGTGCTTTCGAGTCTTCTACCAATTAAACCATTTCTCCGCTGAGCATTTGACTCAGGAAGAAAAAATAAAATTATTAAAAAACAAATTAATCCGTTTTTCATTTTTTATTAAAATAAAGGCAAAGATAGTATATTCCAATTTAATTTCAAGCTTTTTCAATAAATAAAAATTAATTAATTTGTAAATTATTTAGTTAAAATAAACAACAAACGGTTACTGTAATATTAATTATCTGTATATCAATAAAATATAAATTTGCGGTGGTGTAAGTTTTTTAAATGCACTACCCTTCTTCTTAATATCTAAAGCTACTTCCACCTACAAATTCACGTAATAGTGAAGTCGGTGGTATTTCTCGATCGTGAATAGGCACAAAATAGTTTAAAAATTTAATCAATCTATGCGTTTCTGTATATTCGTCACAAAACTTTGGAACTTCTGCCAAAATTGGTTCAGCGTGCCTTTTCAAAACAGCTAACTCAAATAAGAGTGCCGAATTGAACAATACGTCGGCATTTTCTTGATATGGGAAAATCCATTTTTCCTCACCGCGTCTTACACTTGCCCATCGAGCTATAGTTTCGCGAGCAGAATAATTGCGGAAACGATAGTCACGGATTATCCGTCTGAGCAAACGTGTGTCCGTAGTTGGAATCCAGTTATGATTATCGATGGAAATAGTTGTTAAAGCTGAAACATAAATTTTAAAAGTAGTTTCGGTTGGGATATCAGTAATTAATTTGGGGTTAAGTGCATGAATGCCTTCCAGTATTAATATACTATCTTCGTTCAACTTTAATTTGTCTCCTTTGGAATAACGTTTTCCATCTTCAAAGTTAAAAGAGGGAATTTCAATTTCTTCACCGTTAAGCAATTGTTTTAAGTGTAGGTTGAATAAAGATAAATCCAAGGCTTGAAGATGTTCAAAATCCCATTCGCCATTTTCGTCTAATGGTGTATCTTCCCGATTCACAAAATAGTTGTCGAGTGATAATACAACTGGTTTCAGCCCACTTACCATCAGTTGGATAGATAGACGTTTGCTAAAGGTAGTTTTACCCGATGAAGAAGGTCCTGATACCAACACAAACCGCACTTTTTCAGAATGTTGCGAAATCATATCAGCTATTGAGGCAACTTTCTTTTCGTGCAATGCTTCTGATACTTTGATTAAATTAAATGACTGGTTGTTTCTACAGGCAACATTAAATTCACCTACATTATTCAAGTTCATAATTTTATTCCAACCCAGATATTCTTTAAAGATATCGAACACCTTGGGTAATAAAACCATATCTTCGAGTTCGAAAGGATTCTCGCGATTGGGAATTTGTAGTAATATTCCATCGTAATATGGTATCAGATTATATAAACTTAAATAATTAGTTGATGGTAACAAAACACCGTTATAGTAATCAATAAAATCATCAATCCTGAAAAATCTGCAATATGGATTTCCAAGTGTTTCGAAAAGAGCTGATTTATCTTTTTGTTTGGCGCGGTTGACAAATAAATCTTTAACTTCGGATGTTTGTTTTTCTTCACAAACAATGCGTTTTCCTGCGGAAATAATTAAATTCACACGTTCTTTTATCTGTAAAATAATAGCCGGAGTGAGTGGTTCGTTCAGATTATCAAGTTTACAATAATAACCTTTCGAAATGGGATGTTCAATCCGAAGTATTGCTTGAGGGAATAATTCCGAAATGGCTTTAGCGAGAACCATACTCAAACTCCTAACATAAACACGCATACCCGATGGTGTACTCAAATCTATAAAATCAATATCCTTTGGTTTGTATATTATAAAATTAAGGTCTTCTACCTTATAATTTACACGCGCTGCTACTACCTGATATTTTAGACCTATATTTAAGTTAAGATAAATTTCAATCAGCGATGTGCCTATTGGAAATTCATGATAGGTTTTGGTATTTTTACAATAAATTGTAACCTGCTTTTCCATGTGCTCAAATTTGTTAATTAATGAAATAAAAACGCCGTAAAATTACATTATTTTTTTTAATTGGTTTTACTTTACTTTGTCTAAATTTTAATTACTTTTGTAACAAACTTTAAGTAACCCCTGAAGATAATTTTTTTATTTCTTTCCAAGTTAAGATATTTAATAACCCGAAACTGTCATGATTTTATTTAATGTTTACCCACTTTTTGATATTGAAATAACCAAAGGAATTGGATGCAGAATTTATGATAATCAAGGGAATGAGTACCTCGATTTTTATGGTGGTCATGCAGTAATTTCCATTGGACATTCTCATCCTTACTTTGTTCAGAAATTAACACATCAAGTAAAAACTTTGGTTTTTTATTCCAATTCAGTTATCAACAAATTGCAAATTGAGTTGGCTGAAAAGCTAGGTGAAATTTCCGGTTATCAAGATTATGCTTTGTTATTGGTAAACTCAGGTGCAGAGGCTAACGAAAATGCACTCAAATTAGCCTCATTTCAAAACGGACGCCGAAAAGTAATCGCTTTCCATAAAAGTTTTCACGGACGTACTTCGGCTGCTGTCAGAGTCACCGATAATCCCAAAATTGTTGCGCCCATAAACGAAGGTTTCGATGTCGAATTTATGACAATGAACGATATTGAATCGGTACGTCAATCGATACAAAACAATGATGTTTGTGCGGTTATTATCGAAGGAATTCAAGGTGTTGGCGGAATTCGTGTTCCGGATGCCGGTTTTCTGAAAGCCTTAAGTGCTGAATGTAAAATAACAAATACGATTTTGATTTTGGACGAAGTACAATCGGGTTATGGTCGTAGTGGAAAATTCTTCGCACATCAACATGCGGAAATTCGCCCTGATTTGATAACCATAGCCAAGGGAATGGGAAATGGTTATCCTATTGGGGGTGTTCTCATTAGTCCATTGTTTGAAGCATCACATGGTTTGCTTGGAACTACGTTTGGCGGTAGTCATTTGGCTTGTACAGCTGCCATTACTGTATTAGATATAATTAAGGCGGAGCACTTGATGGAAAATACCCAAAAAGTTGGGAATTATATTATTCAAGAATTAAAAAAAATTCCTCAAATTAAAGCAGTAAGGGGATTGGGATTGATGATAGGAATTGAATTTGAGCAACCGGTTAAAGAAATTCGTAACCGCTTACTTTTTGAAATGAAAATATTTACCGGAGTCAGTGGAACGAATATTATTCGTCTGCTTCCACCTTTATGTTTATCAAAGTCAGATGTAGATCTTTTTTTAGATATGTTCAAAGAAATTATTCAGTCCTCATGAATGTATTGAAAATCAATAATTTTACTTAATGAATAAAATGTTATGTTTAGCTTTATGTTTCTTGTTTTCGTTTTGTCCTTGTAGTCAGGAAACTAATTCACAAGCTAAAATTACACTTGAAACAGGAGAAGTCTATTCAAGAAAAATTGTTTCGAAAACCAATGAAATGATAATGATTATCACTAAAGAGGGAACACGGTTTCAATTTCTATTGTCGGAAGTAAAAAAAATGGAAAATGAATCTGAGTCGGTTATTGTTGAAACTGAAATATCATCAACAAAAGATTTCACATTTAATAGAGGAAATTTTGCTGTTATGATTGAATTTGCAGTTGGAATTTCGAAAGCCAAATATTGTTTCGAATAGTCACCAAATAGTCAATTATCTATGATGTTTGGAAATAATAAGTTATTGAGACAAAATTTATTTTTAGGAGTTGGAGTTGGATAAAATAGTACATTTATATCCTCAAATTCACAGACATTGAACTATGTACCTAAATATATCCATTTACAAAGTACTTTAACAAAGAAACGAATAAGTCCTTATCTTGAAATGGATTCCTGATATGGTTTTGCTCTCAATACTGGTTACTATGGTGGTAATTTAGCAAAAATATCAGTTGCATAACACACAAACTAAGTTTTAAGACTGTTCTGTCTGTTGGAATTTTTGTTGCAGTACAAGCTTTTTCGGGGACATTGACTGAAAAAACAGATTTGGGAATATTTGTTTATGATGGAAAAACAACCACGAATACTTTTGGTGTTAAAATTGGACTTCAATTTTAAATTGATGATCAATTTTTCTTTCTAAATTCACACACTTCCTTAATATTTTTGGCAATTGGAGTAAATGAAAAACCTAAAGTTTCTAGGATTTTACTACTGGAATAATACTCGCGATTTGCTGCCGCACTGGCAACACCTCTATCAATCAATGGACGAAAATGAAATATTTTTCCTAAAAACTCTGACAAAACACCTACAAACATTAACACCTTTTTGCCAACCGGAATAAAAGGACGATGCTTTCCAAAACCGTTTGCCATCCAACACAATACATCATTATTGGAACAATTTTCGCTCACCAACACAAATCGTTCTCCTGATATTTTGCTTTTCATCAATTGTATCATAGAAATCACTACATCCTTTACATCAATATAACCGCTACCGCCATTGGTGAAAAATATCAATCCTTTTTGTACTTGAGCGAATATTTGAGAGCTTCCTTTATCGTTGCCAGAAACCCCCAAAATTACTCCTGGATTGACAATAACTGCATTCAGACCCTGTTCAATTCCTTTCCAAACTTCTTGTTCCGAATAAAATTTACTACGGGAATAGTCTAATCGATCCGGATTATCTGTCCAAACGGTTTTTTCATCAACCATCATTCCATCGGCAGCATTTCCACAAGCTGCAACAGAACTGACAAAGCACAACTTTACGATATTATTTGAAATCGCAGCCCGAACAACATTTCTGGTTCCCCGAATATTGGTATCTAACAGAACTTTAGCATTTTGTTCAAAAGATATTACTGCTGCACAATGATATACAAATTGGATATTTTGCATTGCCTGTTGTAATGATTTTTCGTCAAATACATCGGCAATTTTCCATACAATACGGTACAGATAATCATCCGGTTCTGAAGTATAAAAACTAAAGATTGTACGCAATGGCTTCATATCGCTGTTGGTGCGACGAATGGCGGTTACATTTTCATTTTCCAGTAATAAATGCCATAACAAATGTCCTCCAACCAATCCGGTTGCTCCGGTTACTAATATCATTTTTTCCGTTTTTTTGAAATGAAGTTCAAAAATACGGAAAGAAAACTGTATTTTTGCATACTATTTTCTAAAAAATAAGTAATCATTAATAATTTCAGGATGAAAACGATATGTGTCTATTGTGCTTCGAGTTCGCAAGTTAAACCTGGCTATTTCGATGCAACTGCCCGACTTGGAAAAATCATTGCAGATGCAAAACTTTCGATTGTTTATGGTGGTGGTTCAATGGGACTTATGGGGCAATTAGCCGATAGTACACTGGAAGCAGGCGGGAAAATCATCGGTGTCATACCACGGTTTATGTGTGAGGTGGAATGGAATCATACCGATTTAACCGAATTGATTTTGGTGGAAACCATGCACGAACGCAAAGAAAAAATGGCGATGATGGCAGATGCAGTAGTGGCTTTGCCCGGCGGTTGCGGAACGTTGGAAGAATTATTGGAAGTGATTACCTGGAAACGATTGGGCATTTTTACCAAACCCATTGTGATTGTAAATGTAGAAGGTTATTTTGATGCTTTGATAACTATGCTGAACCGCGCAATGGACGAACATTTTATGCGCGATGAACACAGAAAAATGTGGGAAGTAGTAGAAACTCCTGAAGAAGTGTTATCGGCAATAAATAATTCGGTGAGTTGGGACGAGAATGCACGAAGTTTTGCAGCCCTATAAACAGTATTTATGATACAGCAAGATACCATAAATCTTTTTCATGACAGTACAAAAGTGTTGTCAACCGATTCTGTGGTTAAGCCCGATACACAACAAATATTGAACATCATCAGCAAAATATCACACAGACCATTATCTCAACTTGATACAATTTCTACTCAGGATTCAACCGCGATGGTTGATTCCCTAAGATCTTCTGTTCATTTACCTTGTGGTTTTATAGGAGTTTCAATGCCTTCGCTACCGCAAACTGAAAGTTGGGTATTTATTACTTTATTGATCCTTTTTTTACTTTTTGTGATTTCCATTTCCCGTTCATCTGACCTCATAACCGAAACGTTAAAAACGTTTTTTCAGGTTAAGGAACGATCTAATTTATTTGCCAAAAGAACCATAAACGATTTTCGATTCCGATTTTTCTTTATTCTTTTTTCTATTGGAGTAATAATTTTATATGCCTATATAATTCTACATCAAATTCCTACATCGTTTTCTCTCGAAAAATACATATATTTTCTCTTAATAGCACTTCTCTTTTTTGGTGTCAAATCCATTCTTTCTGAATTGATTGGTTATGTGTTTCTTGAACCAGCAAATCTAAAAATATCGAAGGAGAATTATTACAATATTCTATCTTTTTTAGGAATTACACTGTTTCCAATGTTAATTATTCATATTTATGCTCCTATTTCATTCTACTTTACTACTGAGATAATTAGCCTGTTTTTCTGTCTTATTGCAGGTTTAATGTTTATAATTAAACTATTTCAAATATTTTTCCACAAAATTGTAGCTTCTTTTTATATATTGTTGTATCTTTGCACCCTCGAATTTTTACCCCTTGTAGCTATTTATCTGGTGTATCGATTGATAATATAAAGTGTTTTATTATTAAAATTTATTTCCTTGAAAATTAAGAAGATACTTGTTTCTCAACCACAACCAACAACAGAAAAATCACCCTATTTTGACATTAGCGAAAAGTATAATGTCAAAATTGATTTTCGTCAGTTTATCAAGGTTGAGCCAATTTTTGCGAAAGAGTTCCGAACTCAACGTATATCTATTCTGGATCATACGGCTATTATTTTTAATGCACGTCATGGTATTGATCATTTTTTCAGATTGTGTGAAGAAATGCGGATTACAATTCCGGAAACCATGAAATATTTTTGTGTAACAGAATCTGTTGCGGTGTATCTGCAACGTTACATTCATTTTCGCAAACGTAAAGTGTTTTACGGTGCTACCGGCAAATTAGCCGAGCTGATTACGATAATGAATAAACACACCGAAGAGAAATACCTGTTAATCACCTCCGATGTTCAAAACGAAGAGACCCTGGCGTTGTTCGAAAATGCGAAAATTGAATTGAATAAAGCAGTGATGTATAAAACTGTAAGTAACGATTTTCGTCCGGATGAAGCATTCGATTATGATATGTTGTTGTTTTTCAGCCCAATTGGTATTGCATCACTGTTGAAGAATTTCCCTAATTTTGTACAGGGTGATATTCAGATAGGATGTTTTGGTGCAACAACTGCTCAAGCTCTGCGTGATGCCGGATTGCGACTGGATATCGAAGTTCCGCTGCTAGGTGTACCATCGATGACTATGGCTCTTGAAAACTACTTAAAAGAAAGCAACAAAAAGATCCGAAAATAAATCTTTTGCAAAAGAATTATACTATCCCAAAAGTATCGGAGATTTTCCTTACTTTTGGGATTGTTTATTTTTAACCATGAACAAACCAAATTCTTTTTCCAAATCCGAACATTTGTGTGGCGAAAAACGTATCGCCCAATTATTTATGCAAGGCGATGCTTTTATTGCCTATCCTTTGCGTGTGGTGTATTTGTTGGAACCAAAAAAAGAGAATGAATCGGTGCGGGTAATGGTGAATGTGCCCAAAAAACGATTCAAACTAGCCGTAAAACGCAATAAGTTGAAACGGTTGATGCGCGAAACTTATCGACTTAATAAACAATTACTTGTTGATAAAGTCATAGAAAAGAATATCCAAATCAATATTGCATTTAACTATGTTTCGGACGAAGAAATGGATTTCAAAATGATAGAAAAAAAAATGAAAGTCGCACTGCAAAAGTTGTTAGAAAAAATTGAACAGACTTGAAAAGTTAAATGATTCCCGTAATTGCGGGATATCCGTTTCACTCCCATTTGAAAGGTTTGAAGAGTTTGAAAGATTTGAAGATACGGTTCATTTGTTTTATAACTTACATATTAACAGTTCGATATGAAAAAAATACTTCAATATATAGTTTTACTTCCGGTATATTTTTACCGATACAGCATTTCGCCCCTGTTACCGGCACGTTGTCGATATACACCAACTTGCTCTCAATACACCATCGAAGCCATTCATAAATATGGCATTATTAAAGGCGGTTGGTTAGCTATCAAACGCATAAGCAGCTGCCATCCTTGGGGTGGAAAAGGTTACGATCCTGTACCATAACAGATTAGTGTATTAGTTTTTCACAATAATTTAATGACAAATAGAAATTATAACTTCAATGATAGTATCGGATTGAATGTTTGTGAAATTTCGACATGCTTTTTTTTGATTAAGTTGGGGTCTTGTTGCATAGAATAAAAACAGTATCTTTGTCATCCGTTTTTTCCGAAAAAACAGCAATGACTTGAAACAACACAACAAACATATTATCCTGTATCCTTTATCAGTTCTTTATGGATTAGTGACCGGATTTCGCAATTGGTTATTCGATCAGGATATCCTTTCTTCCACTTCTTTTGATATTCCAATTATTTCTATAGGAAATTTGTCGGTTGGTGGCACCGGAAAAACGCCTCACACCGAATATATTCTCTCGATTTTGCAAAACGAATGGAAAACTGCAATGTTAAGTCGTGGTTATAAACGCAAAAAAAAGGGTTTTTACCTGGCTAATGAAAAATCGAATAGTCAAACCTTGGGGGATGAACCTTTTCAGATTTATACAAAATATCCCGAAGTGATTGTAGCTGTGGATGAAAAACGGGTTCATGGTGTCAAAAAATTACAGGAATTAAAACCTGATTTACAGGTGGTAGTTCTCGATGATGCTTATCAGCACCGCTTTATCCAGCAAGGGTTATCCATTTTATTGACCGATTATAACAATTTGTACAGTCGTGATTTACTACTGCCGGCAGGTGAACTTCGTGAATGGAAAAGTGGAAGTACGCGGGCAAATATTATTATTGTAACCAAATGTCCTGCAGACATCAAACCCATGGAATTGCGGGTGGTGGAAATGGAATTAAAACCCGAAACCAATCAACATTTGTTTTTCTCGGGTTTTTCGTATTACGAAATTGTTCCAGTTTTCCCCGAATCGGCACCCGAAGTCTGGACTTACGAAAGGATGAAAGAAAATGATACCAATGTTTTGTTGGTAGCTGGAATTGTATCACCACAACCTATTGCAGAACATTTAAAAAACTTTGCAACTCGTTTGGAGACATTATTTTACGCCGATCATCATGTTTTTACGGCAAGAGATTTCGTCCAGATAAGTAATCTTTTTAATGCTTTTACATCTCCCGAAAAAATTATATTGGTCACTGAAAAAGATGCTGCACGTTTGGTGTCAAATCCTTTATTCCCTGAAGTACTTAAGTCATGGACTTTTGCTTTGCCAATAGGCGTGAAGATTTTACATGACCAGGAAACATTATTTATTCAGAAAATTAAAAACTATGTTGTTGAAAATTCAAGAAACCGCTGATTTCCTTCTTTCAAAAATCTCAAGCCGCCCCAAAACAGGAATTATACTGGGTACAGGTTTAGGAAATTTAGTTACTCAAATTACTGATAAAACAGAAATTCCTTACGAAACCATACCTAACTTTCCTGTTTCGACCGTCGAAGGTCATAGTGGCAAACTTATTTTTGGTAAACTTGGCAATGTGGACGTATTGGCAATGCAAGGTCGTTTCCATTATTATGAAGGATACGATATGAAAGCAGTTACTTTTCCGGTTCGTGTTATGAAAGCATTGGGAATTGAAACTTTGCTTGTTTCAAATGCTTCGGGCGGAGTGCATCCCGATTTTGAAATCGGCGATTTGATGATTATTACCGACCATATCAATTTGTTTCATGAACATCCTTTGCGTGGAAAAAACTTTCCGGAATTGGGAACACGTTTTCCCGATATGAGTGAGGCTTATTCCAAAGAATTGATAGCAAAAGCCAGGCAAATAGCAGCCAAGCACAATATTAAAGTTGTGGAAGGTATTTATGTTGGTACCACTGGTCCAACTTTCGAAACTCCAGCTGAATATCGCTATTTCAGAACCATTGGTGCCGATGCAGTGGGTATGAGTACCGTTCCCGAAGTGATAGTTGCCAATCATGCGGGAATGCGCTGTTTTGGTATTTCCATCATTACCGACTTAGGTGTTCCGGGAAAAATCGTGGAAGTAAGTCACGAAGTAGTACAGGAAATTGGCAATTCGGTACAACCTTTGATGACTTTGATAATGAAGGAATTGATTATGTAAGCTGATAAAATTAACGTTAAAGTATTATATCATAGTATGATAATAAAAAGGAAAGTGAGAGCTTTCCTTTTTATTGAAGTATATATTGCGTGTTCAATTTGACAGATGTTTTCAACTGTTTATTGTTTCACCTTAAGTTCATTTATCAGTCGTTTTGCTCCACCAATTTTGTCCATTACAAACAGTACGTAACGAATATCTACATTTATAGTTCGTTGTAAATCAGGTTCAAAAACAATATCTCCACTCATTGCTTCCCAGTTTCCATCGAACGCCAATCCAATCAATTCGCCACCGGAATTGAAGATAGGACTTCCCGAATTACCACCTGTGATGTCGTTATTGCTGAGGAAAGCCACGTGCATTTCTCCTGTTTTTTCCTGACTTTGACAGTTTTCGAGCCTTCATTTTGTAAAAAGCTGTATTAT
>JACDZH010000440.1 GCA_013426815.1 Paludibacter sp. | reverse complement strand
ACAAAATGAACCAATCCGCACTCAATATGGGTCAAATTGACTCGAAGCCCTCCGGATATAAGGCACTTATGGAGGCTCTGGCTGTCTGAAGGCGATGGAGCGGGATAAAGGCCCCACCAAACGTGGGGGAGAGATCAGGAGAGGGAAGCGTGATGAACAACAGTGATGAACAACAACTGAAAAAAATGTCCGTATTCAAGGAAAAAGAAGAACGGAGACCTCGACGCCCCGCCCCACACCATCTGCCCGGTCCCCCATGGGCAGCAGGCCGTCGGCCCGAACCAGGGGACTGAGCAGACCGGACTTCCCAGACACGGCGGTGGCCAATGGAAGCGTGCCGTCCTGGCGGAGGCTGAGAGTGACGCGGACATACTCTTCCCGGCCATTGAACCGGGAAAATGGATGGGCGGTGACCGCTCTTACCGAATTCATGCCCATGGTTGCCCCAAGGCCGGAGTAGTACCGCAGCAGGGGACGGACGGAACTGTAAAAGACCCCCATGGCCGAGGCGGCAGGCCCGGGCAGGCCAATCAGGGCCTTGTTGCCCTGTCGGGCCAGAATGGCGGGCTTGGCTGGAAGCAGGGAAACACTGCTGGTCAGCATTTGGCCTTGGGGGATGGCGGAGAAGACCTGGTGAGTAAAGTCACGCCTGCCCCGGGAGCTGCCGCCGGAGAGCAACAGCACGTCCGCCCCTTCCAGGGCCTCGGTGCAGAGGGCTAAAATGCCCTCAAAATCGTCGCCGCAGATACCATGGGCAATGGCGATGCCCCCCGCCTCTTCTACCAAAGCGGCCAGGGTGGTGGAGTTGATGTCCCGAATCTTGCCAGGGGACGGGGTCTGATCGGCCCGCACCAGCTCATCACCGGTGGAGAGAATCGCCACCCGGGGCCTGCGATGGACCGGAACCGAGACCATCCCCAGCCCTGCCAGCACTCCCAGATCCTGGGGCCGCAGACGACTGCCCGCACTGAGCACCACCGCACCGGGGACATAATCCTCGCCTGCATCAATGACATTTTCTCCCGCTGTCACCGCCCGATAAATCGCCACCACTCCCCGCTCCCGGGCTTGGGTGGCCTCGACCATGACCACGGCATCGGCCATCTCCGGCAACTCGCCGCCGGTGGCAATGGGCGCGGCCTGACCAGGCTGCAGACGCAAGGCCTGGCCGGAGCTTCCCATGGCAATGGCATCGGTCAGCGAGAACAAAACCGGTTCCAGTTCAGAACAGCCGGAGGTCTCGTCAGACCGCACCGCAAAGCCATCCCTGGTCGATCGGGAAAAGGGGGGCAGGGCCTCGCCGCTGATCATATCCTCAGCCAGAACCCGGCCCCTGGCCATGGTCAGGGGCACCATCTCAAGGGCCAGGGGGGTCAATCCGGAAATGAGGGAAACAGACTCCATGGGGCTTTTCAGGGGGAAAAAATCGTTCATGCTCACCATATCCGGGG
>JACDZH010000076.1 GCA_013426815.1 Paludibacter sp. | reverse complement strand
ACTTTATTTGAAAGTGAATAAAGAAAAGACAGTAGTTGCTCAAGTCAAGGATGTATAATTATTAGGTCATGGTTTCTACATTAATAAAGGAAAAGGTTAGCTTCGCGTAAACCCCAAAAGCATTACCAAAATGAAAGAGAAGATAAAAGAACTCACTTGTCGATATAATCCCAAATTGTCCATTAGGGGTATATGTTAATAAAACTATATTTTTCTAATGGACACCATTAGAAAGTTTGAGATATAACATATTGATAATCAGAATGTATGTTCAGCATTAATTCATCAAAAACAGTTCTTTTTGAGTGCTAATAATATTTAAAAGGTAATTGTGGTTCTAATGGACAATTTGGGATAATGGATGGGGTAACGAAAGGCGAAAAGTTGCACTAAAACAGTATATTACTGGTTGGGTGAACTACTTCAAGTTGGCAAACATGAAAAATTTGCTACTCGAAACTGTTGGTTGGTATCGTAGGCGACTACGGATGGTCATTTGGAAATAATGGAAACGAATTAAAACTCGTTTTCAAAATCTTGTGAAATTAGGAATATTCAGATTTCAAGCCATGATGTTTTCTAATACAAGAAAGAGCTATTGGCTTACCGCCAAAAGCCCAATCTTATCAACCTTTATCAGTAACGAATCCTTTCAAAAGGCAGGTTATATATTTTTCTCGACTTATTATCGCTCCGTATGTGTGTAAATTACAAAACTGCCTTAAACCGAACGGTACGTACGGTAGTGTGAGAGGACAGTGAGCGAAATAATCGCTCACTGTCCTACTCGATTTTTCCAACAAATTCTATTTTAGTCAATTACACTTTATACATTATAATAGTTTATTTACTTGTTTTAAGTACTGCCGAAGTTTTGCTAATGTTCTCTTCGTTAACAGGGAAAATACCTTGTGGTTTTCGTATTATGTAATCTGTCATCGATTCGTTTGATTCAAAACCAATACCAGTCATTATGTGACTTATTTGCGTTATCTTTATCAGGCTATCCGAATATATTCGTTTAACACGTTGGTCCCAAAATAGTTGTTCTGTTTCGAAAAGATCGCCTTGTAAATTTGTTGCTCTCACCTCTCCTCGCAATTCCCACAGTTGTTCGTTTTCTTTAAATCGTGCATACTGGCTGTGAATGTTGGCATCGACTTTCATCTCTAAATTGAATTTTTCGAAATGAATCCCATTTGGAAAATCCCAATAAGGTTGACTTGCTTTATCGTAAACATCCCAACGTGGAGCAAAAATGCGATAGCGTGTGATACCCGAATCGGAGATAATGGTAGTAATTTCGGTTGCATGAAGTTGTGGTAATGAAGATCGGTCAACTACAGCAGCAATTTTTTCAGGGCTATCTTTGCTGCAAGCCACCAAAATAATAGCAAAAACCAGTATTAGACTGGTTTTAACATAGTTATTGATTTGTTTGTATATTGAGGATATTTTCAAGAGATATAGTCAATTATTTTATTTTCAAAAGGCGGTTTTTCATTGTCATTATTAATGTCATTCCATATATTGTACTTATAAATTACAAATCCAATCATTTTTATTATTATAGTAGAAAAACAAAATATCGACAAAGTGCAATGTATTCGATTTTACTTTAGATTAAAGTTTGCGTTTAAAAAACCAATGTTCATTAAAGGTAATGTTCAAAGTAAATTTAAAATAATCTTCGTTTAGAGCACTAACGCCCCCAAGTTTAACATATTCTACCGATGCATTCAACATTGAAACAGTTGATGAGATTTTGTTAAACATAGGTAAACCAATACCTAAAGAAACACCGTAATTAGATGAAGGAGTATTGCCATCAATTTTATAATATGAATTACTTAAATTCACACCTGCACGATATCTAATTCTATTAAAATACTTTCTACTCCTAGAATTGGGTTGATATTCAATTCCAGCTGCTATTTTAGATCGATTTGTTAAACTATCTGTTTTTCCAAAGAACTTAGCATCTTTCCATGCTTGCAAGGTATAGTCAAGTCCTAATAATAATTTTTTATCATAAGAATAATTAAAACCGATCCCATAAATTGTCGGCAATTCAAAATCAGAATTTGAAACTATTGTATCCGTGGGAATTCCAACATTAATTTGTTTAAAACCACCACCTAATTTAGCTTTTTGTTCATATATTAATCCTAGCGTAACAAGGTGTTTTTGTTCAAAAGTATTATAAATTTGAGCACCAAATCTAAAACGAAAATTTTTTGCGGTAATATTATTTAATTGTGTAGTAGAGTTATAACCAGTAGAACTACCCAAATTCAAATTTCGGTAATTATTTACATCACCATACATATAATAGGTGTTAATTCCCAATGAAACATGCTCAAATATATTTGCCGAAATTCCCATATAAACTTGACTAAATCCACCTGAACCTGTAAAATTTTTGTTGTAGTAAATTGTATCAGGAATAAGTGAGTTGTTTTTCATTGAGTTATAACCTGAAGTAGAAATACTGTAGCCTAAAAACGAATAAGGCAATAATCCTGCGCTGAATCCCAAATTTTTAGATAATGGGAATTGCATGGTAATATATTCTAGATTTGAATTTATTTTTCTAGAAGACCCATTTACATCTGAAAAACGAGATAATAATGTCGAACTTCCAATGTCAAACATAAAAGTCATGCTGTCAACAATGCTATATGATGCTGGATTTACAACATTAATGTTAATGTGTGATCGGGAGCCCAATGAAACCCCGCCCATTGCTCTTTGTTCACCTGAATTTGTTTCGCTAATTTCTCCGTATCCGAAACGTGTATAAGGTGAATTAGTATTGTTCTGTCCAATAGCAAGTTGAATATGAAATAGCGATGAAAAAACCAGTAATAAAATTTTATTTTTGTACATTGTATTGGAGTATGAGGTTTAGACCGATTAACACTAAATTTTTTTCTGCAAAGATGGCATTTTTTAGCTTTGTATCAAAGTAAAAAGTGCTACCTCCTGTTAAAAAAGTTGAAAGTTGTGGATATTTAATTTTTAATGTGTTAATATATCCATCAATCTCGAAAACAATACCATGCAATGCGCCCGAGATGATAGCAGTTTGAGTATCATTTCCCAATAACGGACTATCAAATTTTGCATCTACCAAAGGTAATTTTTGAGTAAACTCGTGCAATGAGCGTAAACGTAAATTTAATCCAGGAGCAATATTTCCACCCCAAAAAACGTGATTTGCATCTATGAAGTCATAGGTTATAGCTGTACCAGCGTCAATTACTAAAATATCTGTGTTTGGTTTCAAAAAACTTGCTCCAATTACTGCTGCCAAACGATCAATTCCAAGTGTTTGGGGTGTTTTGTACCTGTTTTCAATAGGTATAGGAGTAGTATATGACAATTCGACTAATAAATCTGTTCTTTTTCTTAATTCATTTAGTACGCAATCATTATTCAATATCACAGTCGAATATATACTAGCATCAATGGGAAATTTCAAAAACAGATCCTCTATTATCCTTATATTAAAATTTTCGATGACCATGCATTCCATCAATTTATTTTGGTCAAAAATTCCAATTTTGGTCCTCGAATTTCCCTGATCAATACAAAGGTTCATGTCAAAAAAAATTTACAATTTCTTACAATAATATATTTTAATGTCCAATAATTATAAAATCATTTTTTCGATTGGAATTACCAGAATCCCTTCGGCTCCCAAGGTTTTTAATTTACCAATAATATCCCAAAATCCTTTTTCGTCAATTACCGCATGTAACGAATTCCATCCATCTTTTGCTAATGGCATAATGGTAGGACTTTTGATTCCAGGTAAAACTTCAATTATTTTTTCAATATTTTCGGTTGGAACGTTCATTAATACATATTTTTTGTCCTCTGCCATTTGAACTGCTTCAATTCTGAAAAGTAACTCATCCAAAATGGCTTTTTTTTCAACCGACAATTTTGGATTAGCTATTAGTAATGCTTCAGATTTCATAAGTACTTCCACTTCTTTTAAGTGATTAGTAACCAGCGTACTGCCCGAACTAACAATATCGAAAATGGCATCCGAAAGTCCAATGCTAGGAGCAACTTCAACTGAACCGGTTATTACATGTATATCAGATTTTATGTTTTTCTTTTTCAAAAAGTCAGATAATATCACTGGATAAGAGGTTGCTATTGTTTTTCCGTTAAACCACGAAATATCAGAATAAACAATTTCATTTGGAATTGCCAACGATAAACGGCATTTACTAAATCCCAACCGTTTTACGATTATAACTTTCTTTTTTTTCTCGGCATACTCATTTTCGCCAACAATACCAATATCGGCGGCACCATCAGCAACAGATTCAGGAATATCATCGTCCCGAAGAAATAAAACTTCCAATGGAAAGTTTCGAGAAGGTAATAACAACAAACGTTTGCCTGATTCCAATTTTATTCCGGATTCTGTAAGTAATAACATGGTTTCATCGTATAACCGTCCCTTGGCTTGTACAGCAATTCGTAACATAATCTTAATTTCTAGTTTTTTAGTCTACAAAGGTACAAAAAATGCTTGGATTCAACATTTATTTGATGAAAAAAGTCCGAAATCGAAATATCGGACTTTTTAAATGCTAGCAAGAATTTCTTTTTGCAATAGCTTTTAATTACATAACTGCTGTTGTATCAGCAGCAACAGCTGCTGTATCAACTGCAACAGTATCTACGGCTACAACTGTAGAATCAGTTGCAGGAGCTTCTTTAGCTTCTTTTGAAGCGCATGAAGCAAAAGCCAATGCTACCACAAAAAATAAAATTACCTTTTTCATCTTTTTTCTCATTTTAAAAATTTAACATGTTTGTTTTTTCAATTCAAAATCGACGCAAAGATACGTTGTTTTTTTAAAATGCATTAATAAAAATCATTTTATTTTTATTTTTATTTTTATTTGATTGCGTTTTATCTAATTTTTGGTCATTTTCCAACATTATGTACCTGCTGGATTATACAATTGTGATGAAAAGTAAATCATATAACAAAAAAAAGTCCGTCAGATAGTTCTAACAGACTTTAACTTCGTAAATAAATTACGTGTTTGATTACTTAACTGCAGTAGTGTCAGCAACAGCTACGGTGTCAACAACAGCTACTGTATCAACAGCAACAACTGTAGAGTCAGCTGCAGGAGCTTGTTCAGCTGCTTTAGGAGCACAAGATGCGAAAGCCAAAGCTACAACGCAAAACAAAAATACTTTTTTCATTACTTAATACTTTAAAAATTTAACATGTTAATTTTGTCATTCAAAATCGATGCAAAGATAAGCAATAATTTTATTGTACATTAATAATTATCGTCTTTTTTTAAAATTATTTTTATTATTAACATTTATGATTAGTTATATATCAGTGAATCAATTATTAATGATAATTTAATTACTTAAATCATTGGTGTTTGTTGATATTTATATTGCAATTTCACATAAATATTTATAACTTTGGAGGCAATAATATAGGTTTTTTGGTATGCAGAATTAATGCAATTTATCAGAACTCGCCTCTTTTCAATCTTGAAAGTGTATATTATTGCTAGTATGAAGTACAAAAAAATCAATTAACAATTCGTTCATTTATCGAAGTTTAGGCAAATTAATGTATCAAATTCCAAGATATTTGCAATTTAAATTCTAACAATAATCCTTACAAAATTTATTCATAAATACAAATGTTCGCTTTGTATATCACGCTTTGAAAAATTTTATTTACGTATGTTAAATAGCGTGATAATGCATTAAAATTGTCTTCTTATAGTAAATGGTAAATACATCTATTTTTAAATGCAAATATTAAGGGTGTTTTAGTTTTTATAAACAAACAGAATAAACTGAGTAAACGAAAAAACATGAAAATTATAATATCCATATTATAATTATCAAACAATTGAAAATAATCTTGTAAAATATTTAGTGGTAATCTGTCAATTCTATGTATTCTATGAGTATATACTGGTTTTTCGAAACCTACTCAAAGTTTAAATGTAAATTTTGTGTCGAAACTTTACCTTATCAAATCAATAGTAAGAATGATTTTCCTTTTCTGAAAATTCAATATTTCTATTAAAATATAGCACCAGTTTCAATTATTTATCGTATATTTGTGTGTTTTTTTGGATAGGATGTTTTGTGCAAAAACGAAACAACAAACAATCACTAAACAAGTGGGAACAAATAACATATAATAAAGATGAACGAAGAAGAAAAAGCGAGAGCAGCTGCAAGTGCCGATTATGATGCAAGTAGTATTCAGGTATTGGAAGGTTTGCAGGCAGTGCGAAAACGCCCTGCCATGTATATTGGCGATATTGGCGTAAAAGGATTACACCATTTGGTTTATGAAGTGGTGGATAATTCCATTGACGAAGCCATGGCCGGACACTCCGATACCATTCAAGTTTTTATAAACGAAGATAATTCTATTACCGTTATTGATAATGGTCGGGGTATTCCTGTCGACATGCATGAGAAAGAAGGTCGCTCTGCACTGGAAGTTGTTATGACCGTGCTACATGCCGGTGGTAAATTTGACAAAGGAAGTTACAAAGTTTCGGGCGGTTTACATGGTGTAGGAGTTTCTTGTGTAAATGCACTTTCTACTTTGCTGCATGTAGAAGTATCGCGCGGAGGCAAGTTGTATATGCAAGAATATTCGTGTGGCGCACCACTTTTTTCGGTAAAAGAAATCGGTACTTCCATCACCAACGGAACCTTGATTACTTTTATGCCCGATAATACAATTTTTATAGAATCGGTATACAAATGGGATATTTTGGCAAGTCGTTTACGTGAATTATCATATTTGAATGCAGGTATTACTCTTACACTTACCGATAAACGTTCGAAAAATGAAGATGGTACATTTAAAGCTGAAGTATTTCATTCAGACGAAGGATTGAAAGAATTTGTTGAATATATTGACGAAGCCCGAGAACCACTGATTGAAAATGTAATTCATATTTCGACCGAGAAAAATGGCACTCCCGTAGAAATTGCCATGACTTATAACACTTCGTACAATGAGAATATTCACTCTTACGTGAACAATATCAATACCATAGAAGGTGGAACACACCTGACCGGTTTCCGCCGTGGACTGACCCGTACATTGAAAAAATATGCCGAAGATAGCAAAATGCTGGAAAAACTAAAAATTGAAATCAGTGGTGATGATTTTCGTGAAGGATTGACAGCTGTTATTTCAATAAAAGTTGCTGAACCTCAATTTGAGGGTCAAACCAAAACAAAACTTGGCAACAACGAGGTGATTGGTTCGGTCGATATGGCAGTGGGTGAAGCTTTGGGAAATTACCTGGAAGAAAATCCAAAATCAGCACGTATAATTGTTGAAAAAGTAATTTTAGCTGCAACTGCCCGTCATGCTGCTCGAAAAGCACGAGAAATGGTACAACGCAAATCGCCACTCTCGGGTGGTGGATTGCCTGGAAAATTAGCCGACTGCGCCGACAAAGACCCTGAAAAATGCGAACTTTTCCTTGTTGAAGGTGATTCTGCCGGTGGAACAGCCAAACAAGGTCGTAGCCGCCAGTATCAAGCCATTTTACCATTACGTGGTAAAATTTTGAATGTAGAAAAAGCGATGCCTCATAAAGTACTCGAAAGCGAAGAAATACGCAATATATATACCGCATTAGGCGTTAGTATTGGTACTGATGACGACAGCAAAGCACTCAATATGAAAAAACTTCGTTATCACAAAATCATTATTATGACTGATGCCGATGTGGATGGAAGTCACATTGCAACGCTTATTATGACATTTTTTTTCCGTCACATGAAAGAATTAATTGAACAGGGTTATTTGTATATTGCCACGCCTCCTTTGTATTTGTGTAAAAAAGGTAAAAATGAAGAATATTGCTGGACAGATTTGCAACGTCAGACTTTTATCGAAAAATTCGGAGGTTCTGAAGGTAACATTCACACCCAACGATATAAAGGTTTGGGCGAAATGAACGAAATTCAGTTGTGGGATACCACCATGAATCCTGAAAACCGCACATTGCGTCAGGTAAATATCGAAAATGCAGCCGAAGCCGATCACGTTTTCTCAATGCTTATGGGTGATGATGTAGCTCCCCGTCGACAATTTATTGAGCAAAATGCAACTTATGCTAAGATTGACGCTTAATTCAGTTGAAAGTTTACAGTTGATAATTGACAATGTAAAAACCATTATCTGATAATTAAAAATGCCAACTGTTAACTGTCAACTAATAACTATCAACTAAATAATGAACATTGCCGTTTATTGCTCATCAAGTAACCATATTGCTGATTATTTTAAGCAATCGGCTTATCGAATTGGCGAAATGATTGCCGAAAGTGGAGATACATTAATTTATGGTGGGGCAACCGGTGGTTTAATGGACTCGGTAGCAGAAGGTGCTAAGAGTAAAAATGGTGAAATAATTGGTGTTATTGCTCAGGCAATTATCAAAATGAATCGCCAAAGTAATTTGCCTATACAACTTATTTCGGTGGAAACTTTAAGTCAGCGAAAAGACCTCATGAAGGCATTGGCAGATGTTTTTATAGTTCTTCCAGGAAGTTACGGAACACTCGACGAAATGTTGGATGTAGTAACATCAGGAATAGTAGGCGAGCACAAAAAACCATTGATTCTGGTAAATCAAAATGGTTTCTACAATCATCTTCTGGATCATATTAATTTGATGCGAAGTGAATTGTTTATTCCAATTGAAGTAAAATATAAACCACTTAATGTTGAATATATTCATCAATGTTTCGAGTTAATATCTCAATTCAAAAATCAAAAATATTTATAGTTTAGCAACTTATTAAGTTACTACTAGTGTTTAGTTACAAGTTATAAGTTGTTCTCTGAATATTAATCACAAAAAAACATATCATTAATTATTACATATTACTTAGTTATTAATTAAATCCAATAATGCTATGAATCTGTTTTGGAAAAAACTCTTTGGAGGCATCACTCCAACAGCAACACTTGAAAAAAATGAAGCTGATTTGGAAATTGCCATGCATCGCTATGAGAAAGTTGGGAAATCAATTGAACTTGCTGAATACAAATCGCTTTTTCATATTGTAAATTCAGCCAAATTTAAAGAGAACAAAAAGGTATTGCAAAATCGGAAATACAAAGATACCGAGGAGTTTCAAAATAACAAAAAATACACAAAACTACATAATTCACCATCTATACAACTCTATTACAAGGTGTTGGGCTCTGAAGATTTAACACAGTATCTTGCTTTCAAATCCACACCTGAATTTGAATTGTTAGGTGATAAGAAAAAAGTAAAAGCCTCCGAAACTCTAAAAAAACTGAAAGACTTTGAACATTCCAAAGCCTATAAAACTTATGTTCGATTTTTTAATTCCTATATTATTAAAGAATACGAACAACTTAAAATAAAAATTGCTAAACCCGAATTTATTAAGTCAAATGAATTCTGGGAAAATAGAAATCGCTGGCAAACTACTCCTGAATATATTCAGGAACAGCGTATGTTTGAACTAGCCAAAAATCCTGATATAAATTTTTACCAAAACGAAAAACCCGAACGTTTTGAAAAATACCGTAAATTGAAATTATCATTCAGTGATGAATTTAAATGGAACACATTAGATAATTCGCACTGGAATTTTGGTTTTCACTATAAGAGTGCAGCCTTTATTGGTAATCATTCTTTTGCTAATGAGAAACAAGCTAACAATTCAGGTAAAAATGTATCCGTTGATAAGGGCATATTGAAAATAACCACAAAACACGAAAAGGTAACTGCGCGGGCTTGGCATGTAAAAAAAGGATTTATCGAAAAAGAATTCCGTTACACTTCAGATGTAATGCAAACAGCTGACAAGTTTCGACAAAAGCAAGGTGTATTTCGTGCTAAGATTCGCTGCTCAGGAAAATTCCATCATGCTTTTTGGTTAGGTGCCGACTCAAAATTACCATTCATCAATATTTTCCATTATAATGGAAAGCATATTACACTCGGAAATACCAACGAAAATTTAGTTGACGGCATTAAAATTTCAGGACTTAATCACTTTGAGTATTTTATTTATACATTGGTTTGGACAGAGAAAGAAATGTACTGGATTATAAATAATTTGGAAGTATATCGCACTGCAAGTAATATTCCGAAAGAATCTATGTATCTTGCATTTAGTTCTTTTATTTCGGAAAAACAACATGGAAGTGCAGGGTATCTGGAAGTGGATTGGGTTAGAGTTTACACTATTTCTTAGAAAAACTGATAAATATCTGAAATAGAATTTAAAATGCTAATAACCCGCAAAATAAATGTTCTTAATCGCTTTGATATCGGTGGAAACAACCGGTTTGTGCTAATTGCAGGTCCTTGTGCCATCGAAACTGAAGATATGACAATGATGGTGGCTGCCAGGTTGAAAGAAATCTGCGAAGAATTGGACATTCATCTCATCTTCAAATCATCGTTCGACAAAGCCAATCGATCGTCTGTCAAATCACCTCGCGGATTGGGAATGAAACGTGGTTTGGAAATTCTACAATGCGTAAAAACTGAACTCAATTTACCCATTATTACCGATGTTCACGAAACCTGGCAATGTGCCGAAGTAGCCAAAGTGGCTGATATGCTTCAAATTCCTGCTTTTCTATCGCGCCAAACCGATTTATTGGTGGCTGCCGCCCAAACAGGTAAAATTGTCAATGTAAAAAAAGGACAGTTTATGGCACCATGGGATATGAAAAATGTGGTTGATAAATTATGTGATTCTGGTAACGAAAATATTTTACTTTGCGAGCGAGGGTCTAGTTTTGGTTATAACAATTTGATTGTGGATATGACAGGCTTGGTAGAAATGCGCCAGTATGGTTTTCCTATTGTTTTTGATGCCACACATGCAGTTCAAAAACCGGGTGGACAAGGAGATTCAACTGGTGGTAATCGCGAAATGGTTCCTTACCTGATGCGAGCAGCTTTAGCAGTGGGTGTGGATGCCATTTTTGCCGAAGTTCATCCCGACCCTAATCATGCTTTTTCCGATGGACCAAATCAACTGTATTTGTCAGATATTAAAGAAATTCTGCAACAAGCCCTTGCAATAGATAATATAACAAAACAGTTAACAGTTAATAGTTATCAATTATCAGAAAACAGAAAACAGATAACAGATAAACCTGAACTGCAAAACACAAAACACAGCTTGTCCCGATATATTGGGAAATCACGAAACATTAAACTTTTCTTAACGGATGTGGATGGCGTATTAACTGATGCTGGAATGTACTATTCTGAAGCAGGAGATGAACTAAAAAAATTCAACACACATGACGGTATGGGTTTGCAACAGATTCATCAACAAGGAATAAAAACAGGTATTATCACTTCGGAAGAAACCAAGATGGTGGAACGACGGTTTCAAAAATTAAAGCTAGATTATCTGTATCAAGGCAAACTAGAAGGTGGTAAACTTGCATCAGTGAAAGAAATTTGTAAGAAAGAAAATATTTCCCTTGCCGAAGTGGCATATATCGGCGATGATGTGAATTGCTTTGAATTGCTATCGGCGGTAGGTATGGCAGCATGTCCGGCAGATGCATTGGACACAATTAAGAATATACCTAGCATAGTAATAATGAAGAAAAAAGGCGGAGAAGGATGTGTTAGGGAGTTTGCGGAAATGATATTGAAAACAAATGTAACTGGTAACTAAATACTTGTAACAACTTATTTGATATATAAGAAAAGAAATTGGAATACTTTGCAGAAAAGAAAAAAATTTTACTGGACTAACTGTTTATAATACAGATAAATTTCAATTATTCAAAACGTATTATGATGAAAAATAAAACGAAATTATTATCAGACAGAGATAAAATTCTTCAGGGGATGAAAAAAGTTTATGATAATCTTATAGAATTTAGAAGAAAGAATAACAGCGAGATGGTTGTTATTCGCTACAATCAAATTGTTAGAATAAAACCAGAATAAAAAACAATATGGATTTTATTCAACGCAGCAAAGAAATTTTCAATTCCGAAATCACAGAACTTCAGAAGTTGTCCGAAAAGATTAGCTCGGAAATATCTGAAGTAGTGGAACTTATTTATGCTGGTAAAGGGAAATTGGTAATTATGGGTGTTGGGAAAACAGGTATTATTGGTCACAAAATTTCATCATCACTTGCATCAACCGGAACACCATCTATCTTTATTAATGCTGCAGAAGCTATGCATGGCGATTTAGGCATGGTGAGTAAAAACGATATTGTTTTATTAATCTCAAACAGTGGAAGTTCTTCCGAAATTCTGAATGTAGTTGCGCCTCTAAAAAAGATTGGCTGCGATATAATTGCCATGACAGGAAACCTGAAATCAGCACTTGCAAAAGAAGTTTCTTTGGTAATAAATGTCGGCGTCGAAAAGGAAGCTTGTCCACTTGGATTAGCACCAACAACTTCAACAACCGCCACATTGGTTATGGGCGATGCATTAACTATCTGTTTAATGGAACGACGAGGATTTAAAGCCGAAAATTACGCAGTTTATCATCCCGGTGGTGCGTTGGGTCGCCGACTAATTTCACGCGTAAAAGACGAAATGTCGACAGATATCCCAAAAGTGTACGAAACCACACTTTTCAAAGATATTATTTACGAAATGAGCAATAAACGGCTGGGAATAACATTGGTATTTAACAAAGATGAAAAAGCAATAGGAATAATTACTGATGGTGATATTCGTAGAGCAATTCAACGATTTGATGAAATAAAAAAATTGACTGCTGCTGAGTTTATGACGCATGGTTTTAAACAAATAAATGAAAATGAATTATTAACTGAAGCACTTGAGATGATGGATATCAACAAAATTACATCTTTAACTGTTATGGATAACTCAAATCAAGTAGTTGGAATTCTTTCCATTCATAATATTATTGATTTTAGATAAAATGCTCTCTAAACGCTCAAGGGGGGCGGTATAAGACATAGAATAATACCTTTTTAAAAAATAAACATCCAAACGAAATAAGATTCTGTTTTACAGAATTAATTAAACAACCAACAAACTGAGATTCAAGAAAATATATATTGAAATAACAAACAGCTGCAATTTCGATTGCAGCTTTTGTTTTAAAACCACACGAACTTCCAGGTTAATGTCTGTGGATGAATTTCAATTGATAGTTAATAAAATTCGACCATTTACTAATTACGTTTATTTGCATGTATTGGGCGAACCACTTCTACATCCACATCTTGATGAAATTCTTACAATTGCAGAAACAGCAGGTTTATTTGTCAATATTACTACCAATGGCGGTTTGTTGGAACGGAAATCGAAAATTTTAATGAACCATTCTATAAGGCAAATCAACATTTCATTGCATGACGCTGAAGAAAATATTGTCCCAGAAAAATGGAAAGACTATATACAATCAGCACTCGAATTTGCCATTAAAGCAGCTCCTAGCACTTACATTTCATTTCGATTGTGGAATTCTTCAAATAAAGCAAGTTCTGATTTTAACACACTCTGTTTGAATAACATTGCCAAAAAATTCAATTTTTCAGAAGAATTAATAGAAGAAGTAATTACTGGAATTGGACTAAAGCTAACTGAACATATTTTTCTACATTTAGCACCTCGTTTTGAATGGCCAGACAAATCGAAAACCGGAACACAGACTCGTAAAACATGTTATGCACTCCGCAATCATATTGCCATACTTGCTGATGGACAAGTTGTACCATGTTGTCTGGATGCCGATGCTAATCTTATTTTAGGAAACATCTTCACAGAAGATTTATCTGACATGTTGAAAAGAAAACGTGCAAAAGAAATGAAATATGGATTCGAACAGCATAAAGTTGTTGAACCTTTTTGTGCTACTTGTGGATTTATTATTGACTGAGTAGACTTTTAACAATAATTTTTTTCAATAAATATTGTAACAATTTTATAAATTATCATTGTTGTCCGCTAAAAGCGGTATTTAAAAATTTATTGTTGTTATAAGGT
>JACDZH010000075.1 GCA_013426815.1 Paludibacter sp. | reverse complement strand
TTGTTTGCAAAGATACAAATTATATGCGTAATTATATATGTCGTTTGTTATAGTAAAATAGAAGTTGAAATTAAAAAAGAAAAAGCAAGAATAAAATATTTCATCTAAGAACGGTTGGTTAGTAGAGTTTAAATGGATTTAAATGCTATTGCTTTAGTTTTAACTCCTCTCCCTAAATCCCTCTCCTTCCCGCAAACGGGACAAGTATACAAGGGACTTTGCTGACTGCAACCAATGAGCTACATCTATAAATTCTACTGCATTATCCCCCTTTCGTATACTTGTCCCGATTTATCGGGAGGGAGAAAGGGTTTTGGATTGAAGTAGATCTTAAAAGTTCAAGTAGTTTTATTACAACTACATAGCAATTTAATCGAAATAAAGTCTAATGAAATAAAGCCTAAAATTTATATTTTGACTTAAATCATATTTTTATATGATAAAACCTAGTAATTTTTTTTGTATCACTTATATATTTAATTTGATATTATTTAGTTGCATTTCAATTATTTGAAAGTTTTGTTATTATAAACGGATTAAATTCAAGCAAACATGTACGATAATACCCAACTGTCAGAAAATCATTTTGAAGACGTAATTTGAATCCGTTTTTATTTCAACTATATCAGCGTAAAATCAACGTTCTTTTTGCTTTTTTTTGTAAAAGGGAATAATACGACAAATATTATATTTGTTATTTTGTTGAAATTCCGATAATTGACATTATTAATTTGGCAAATTAATGCAAATTTCTATTTCCAAATAAATCCCTTACATCTGAAAAATCGTAATATTTCATTAATTTTTAAAATAGAGAGTCGATTCGCTTTCATTTTTGCTCGGGAAAAGACACTTATGTTTTGAAGTTTTTCTGGAACTTTAAAACTAATTGTACCGGAACTTTCAACACAGAGCTTTTCTTTTTTCTTTTTTTCAACAACAATTACACTATCATAATAATGTATAGAATCTACACTATCAGTGAAATTGTTGACTTTAAATGCTTTTTGTTCAGAATGATATGCATTTAATTGGTCAATAAAATTTTTACTGTATTCAATAAAAGTGCCTTTTCTTTTGTAACCACCCCCAAATCTGATCCAATACGATGTATGTAAATCTTCGCAAAGATATACACCATTTTCTTTTACATGATCATACAGTTCTTCGTAACTGACAATTTGTTGTTCCATGCCATGACCACCGTCATCGATAAAAATATCGATAGCAGGAATTGTTTTTTTTATTTCACTTAGAAATTTTCTATCGGATTGTGAACCAATAAATATCTTGATATTTTCTTCTTCTAACGCCTTGCATTCAGGGTTAATGTCAATACCATAGATTTTTGCTTTTGACCCGAAATAATTTTTCCACATTTGCAAACTTCCACCATGCGAAACACCAATTTCCAAAATTGTTATATCTTTGTCTCTGAATCTTGCAAAATGTCTTTCATAAATGTCGAAATAGTGGAGCCATTTATGAATCAATCTGTCATTTGTTTCTCTGAAATATTTTTCTAAATCGTTCATTATATATATGCTAAAGTAAATAATCTGCAAATTTATGAAATAATTTTAATTTTCAATCAAAACATAAAAAACTACTAATTTTTACTATACAAAAATTAATCGTAATTTTCAATTAACCACAATAAACATATTAGAAAACTAAGATAAGCTATTTTTTAGAATATATATGATTAATTGCAAATGCTATTTTTGGATTTTTTCTCATTCTTAACAATGAAAAACACTAAACTATTGTTTTAATTATGGTTTTTTCTTTGATTTAGTGATACTAATTATTGTTCAAAATAAATACTAAATCTCCACAATTTTTTTTTCCATTACTCTCCGACATTATTTATCCTATCATGCTTTTTTGTTATAAATTTTTTGACAACAAGAGCAACTTCCTACCAATTGCGATTTGAAATTAGAAATTTTCTCTGTAAAAACTTTTATCAATTTTAATTTCTCGATCAACTTTGCCATAACCAATAATATTGTCTATTCCAATAATCAGAACTGCCTGTGGATTATTTTCAGAACCGGTTACCACATTCATTATCCAATACATACCATAATTCAGATAGACATTTATTTGACCACAATCGGTATACTTCATTTTAGCACATTGTGTAATACTTTTTCTTTCAAGGCAAGATAAATCTTGCTAACCCAGATAAGCCTCTGTTTCAGTTATTTGTTTACACTTTTCTGGTTCTTAGTCCATAAACGAATAAATGTTTAATGAAGTAATTTTTCGGCTACTTTAACAGCTCTTGTAAGTAAAATTCTTCTTCTATTCGTTACATAGGTATTTTTATGAAAATGTAAAAATATTTTTTTTATTTTATTAATTACTTACACTGTTTTTCCATAGATTTCAATCGTATTTTTGTGCCAAAAATATTAGCAAAAAAAAGATGCTCTAATATTTGGTAATCCAAAGAAAAAGAGTATTTTTGCAGTCCGTTTATTATCACAGTGTAATGGTCAGTTTTATTGTGTGTAAATATCATATTTTGTGCCGATTAGCCTCATACAAAATACGATTGAAACAAATGTAACGACTCAATTATTAATTAAAAAAACATTTTTATAAAGTGGATACGTTAAGTTATAAAACCATTTCTGCCAACAAAGCAACGGTGCAGAAAGAATGGGTAGTAGTGGATGCTACCGATTTGGTGTTGGGACGCATGGGCTCGAAAGTTGCGAAACTTTTGCGCGGAAAATACAAACCAAGTTTCACTCCTCACGTTGATTGTGGTGATAATGTGATTCTTATCAATGCTGAAAAAGTAAAATTGACCGGTAACAAATGGACTGACCGAGTTTACCTAAGCCACACCGGCTATCCGGGTGGACAACGCGAAACTTCTCCAGCAAAACTAATGGAAAAAAGTTCCGAAAAACTTATCAATAAAGTGGTTAAAGGCATGTTGCCAAAAAACCGTTTGGGAGATAAACTGTTGGGCAATTTGTATGTTTTCGCAGGTGCGGAACACAATATGCAAGCTCAACAACCAAAACAAATCGATTTAAACTCACTTAAATAATCAGTATGGAAGTAATAAATGCCTTAGGAAGAAGAAAAGCGGCAGTTGCTCGTATTTTCGTGAGCGAAGGAACCGGGAAAATTACCATAAATAAACGCGATATAGACGTATATTTTCCGTCACCATTATTGCAATTTGTTGTAAAACAACCCCTAAACAAATTAGGCGCTGCTGAAAAATACGACATTAAAGTTAATCTTGATGGAGGTGGATTCAACGGACAAGCGGGAGCTTTGCGTTTGGCAATAGCCCGTGCGTTGGTGAAAATAAACCCCGAAGACAAACCAGCACTTAAAGTGGAAGGTTTTATGACCCGTGACCCTCGCGAAGTTGAACGTAAGAAACCAGGTCAACCAAAAGCCCGTAAGAGATTCCAATTCTCGAAACGTTAATATCATTTTTCAATTATTTAATTTTCGATTCCCAATTATTAATTGTGAATTTTTAATTATTAATTGTATTAGGTTTAGTATCTAAATTGCCGAGACTCTTAGTATTCAATAGAAGGCTACTCGACAATTGAGTAAAACAGAATGTAAACAAATTTAAAAAACAAAAATGTCTAGAACAAATTTTGATGAATTATTAGAAGCAGGTTGCCACTTTGGCCACTTGAAACGTAAATGGAATCCTGCTATGGCTCCATACATTTTTATGGAACGTAATAGCATTCACATTATCGATTTGCACAAAACAGTAGTGAAAATTGATGAAGCTGCGGCTGCGTTAAAACAAATTGCAAAATCAGGACGAAAAATTTTGTTTGTTGCTACAAAGAAACAAGCAAAAGACGTGGTTTCCGAAAAAGCATTAGCTGTTGGAATGCCTTATATTACTGAACGTTGGGCTGGTGGAATGTTAACCAACTTTCCTACTATCCGTAAAGCAGTAAAGAAAATGACCACCATCGACAAAATGGCGACTGATGGTACATTTGAAAATATTTCGAAACGTGAAAAACTTCAAATCACACGTCAACGCGAAAAATTGGAAAAGAACTTAGGTTCAATCGCCGATTTAACCCGTCTTCCATCTGCACTTTTCATTGTAGATGTTATGAAGGAACACATTGCTGTAAAAGAAGCTATACGTTTGGGTATTCCGGTTTTTGCTATTGTTGATACCAATTCAAATCCTAATAATATCGATTTCGTAATTCCAGCTAATGATGATGCAACAAAATCTGTTGATGTAATTTTATCGGCTATGGTTGCTGCAATTCAAGAAGGATTGGAAGAACGCAAAGTTGAGAAAGTTGATACTGAGGCTTCAGAAGTTCCTGTAGCTAAAGATAAAAAGTCTAGAATTAATAAAAGACCTAGGACTCAAAAGGAGGACGATGAAGCTTTGAACGCTAATGTAGCTAAAAAATTCATTATCGAAGAAAAATAAAAAGCCCCCTAAATCCCCCAATGGGGACTTTAAAAGACTTTATTTTCAAATCAAGCGAGTTACAAGTTATTTAATTTAGCTGGTAACTCGTTTTTTTGAAAACCCCTTACCCCTAAAGGGGAATATTATGAGGGGATATTAAATACAAATATTTAAACTAACAATTTTACTATCTTACTCCCCTTTAGGGGCTGGGGGTGGTAATTAAATACTATATTATTATGGCAGTAACAATGGCAGAAATTTCAAAATTGCGCACTATGACAGGTGCCGGTATGATGGATTGCAAGAATGCACTTATCGAAGCCGAAAATGATTTTGAAAAAGCAATTGAAATTATTCGTAAAAAAGGACAAGCAGTAGCTGCAAAACGTAGTGACCGAGAAGCTTCCGAAGGTTGTGTTTTGGCGAAAGCTGATGGTGGTTTTGCTGCCGTTTTAGCTTTGAAATGCGAAACTGACTTCGTAGCTAAAAATGCTGAATTTGTAGCACTTACAAAATCATTTTTGGATGTAGCTATGACATATAAACCCGCTTCTACAGCCGAACTTGTAGCTTTGCAAATTGGTGGTAAAACCATTGCTGAATTAATAGTTGAGCGAATAGGTATTACCGGTGAAAAAATGGAATTGGACTACTATGAATGCGTTCAGGGTGGAACAACGGTGGCATATATTCATCCGGGAAATAAATTGGCAACTTTGGTGGCTTTTGCTGAAGAAAACGCAGAATACGAAACCATACGCGGTCTAGCAATGCATATTGCGGCAATGTCTCCTGTGGCTATTGATGAATCTGCTGTACCTCAAAAACTAAAAGATAATGAGTTAGCAGTGGCTATCGAAAAAACCAAAACTGAGCTTGTTGCAAAGGAAGTTGAAGTCGCATTGAAAAAAGCTGGCATCAACCCAGCACACGTTGATAGCGAAAACCACATTGAATCAAATATGGCAAAAGGCTGGATTACAGCAGAAGAAGCAGCAAAAGCCCGCGAAATAAAGGAAACGGTCACTGCAGAAAAAACTGCGACTTTACCCGAACAGAAAGTAAACAGTATTGCTGCAGGACGTATGGCGAAATTCTACAAAGAATATACCCTTGTAGAACAAAAGTACGAAGGTGGCAGTGAAGAAGCAGGAAAAATAACAGTAAAAGAACTGCTTGCAAAAAAACATTTAACCTGTGTCGCTTTTAAACGTGTAACTTTGAACCAGGAATAAACCCCTAAATCTCCAAAAGGGGAATTTTTAAGAAAAACCTTTCGATTTTAATCGGAAGGTTTTTTGTTTGCCTTATTCTGCCTTATTGTCGTCAAAATTTCTTATTTTTGCATTTCATAATATAGTAAACTTCGAAAGTTAATATCCTATTCAAGAATGAAAAAAGTCAGAGTGCGTTTTGCACCTAGTCCAACCGGACCACTTCATATTGGCGGTGTTCGTACTGCTTTGTTCAACTACCTTTTTGCGAGACAGCACGGTGGAGATATGTTGCTCCGCATTGAAGATACCGACTCTGCTCGGTTTGTGGCTGGTGCTGAAGAATATATTGTAGAATCGCTCAACTGGCTTGGAATAGCTATTGACGAAGGAGTAGGAGCAAAGTCGCAAGGCAAACATGCTCCGTATAGACAAAGTGAGCGTAAAGCAATTTATCGTAAGTATGTTGACCAATTACTTCAAGCCGGATTGGCTTATATTGCTTTTGATACTCCTGCCGAATTAGATGGTAAACGTGTGGAAATTGCTAATTTTCAATACGATGCATCAACTCGAGGTTTGATGTCAAATTCGTTGACATTAGCATCTGAAAACGTAAATTCCAGAATTCGAAACGGAGAACAATACGTTGTTCGTATAAAAATTGAACCCAATCAGGAAATTACAGTCCATGATCTCATTCGTGGAGAGGTGTTGGTAAATTCATCGGTGATTGATGATAAAGTATTATTTAAATCCTCGGATGAGTTACCAACATACCATTTGGCCAATGTGGTGGATGATTATTTGATGGAAATTTCGCATGTTATTCGTGGTGAAGAATGGTTACCATCTGCACCATTACATGTGTTGTTATATCAATATTTAGGTTGGATGGATGTTATGCCTCAATTTGCTCATTTACCGTTATTGCTCAAACCCGATGGAAATGGAAAGCTCAGCAAACGTGATGGTGACCGACTTGGTTTTCCTGTTTTTCCAATGAATTGGAAAGATCCAAAAACGGGTGAAACTTCATTTGGTTATCGCGAAGCCGGTTATTTTCCCGAAGCAATGGTTAATTTTTTGGCTTTGCTGGGATGGAATTCCGGAACTGAACTGGAAATTTTCTCAATGCAGGAGCTTATCGACCAATTCTCGTTGGATAGAGTGAGTAAAAGTGGTGCCAAATTTGATTATGAAAAAGGAAAATGGTTCAATCATCAATATTTGCAATCAAAATCAAATCAGGAAATTGCAACCATATTTCAGAAAATTCTACTCGAAAAAGAAATTAATGCAGACGCAACAAAGTTGATTAAAATTGTATCGCTGGTGAAGGAAAGAGCCAATTTTGTTAATGAACTTTGGGCACAATCCTCTTTCTTTTTTCAACAGCCAACTGAATATGATGCTAAAACCATCCAAAAACGTTGGAAACCGGAAACTCCCGTTCAATTGACTGAATTAATTGACGTTTTGTTTGATATCAATAATTTTTCTGCTGAAAATACAGAAACGATTGTAAAAGAATGGATTACTGCCAAAGATTATAATTTGGGCGGTGTAATGAATGCTTTCCGATTGTCACTTGTTGGCGAACCAAAGGGACCTCATATTTTTGATATTATTGAAGTATTGGGGAAAGAGGATACAATTAAACGATTGAGAAAAGCGATTGAAATAATCGGTTAAATAAAAAAAGATTCGAAAGCGCAAAACGAAAGCAATTATGCAAAAACGTCATTTAGATCCACTTCAGTATTTTAACGAACAGGTTTTTACAACAGAAAAATATATTGTTCCTTTCATTCAACAATTTAGAAAAATTGATGAAACGGTGCAAGTATTAGAAATTGGATGCGGTGAAGCCGGCAACCTGAAACCTTTTTTAGATTTGGGATGCAGTTGTACCGGTGTCGATTTCAGTGCACCCAAAATTGAGAAAGGAATTGCATTTTATGCCAATCATCCATTCGCTCAAAGAATCAGGCTTATCAGCGACGATATTTACAAAACCAATAAATTTCATTCGCAATTTGATATTATTATTGTTCGCGATGTGATTGAACATATTCACGATCAGGATAAGTTTCTGGCATTGATGAAAGATTTATTGACGCCAAACGGAGTTGCATTTTTTGCATTTCCACCCTGGCAAAATCCTTTTGGAGGTCATCAACAAATTTGCGAAAACAAGTTTTTATCATTATTACCCTATTACCATTTGTTGCCTTTACCGCTTTACAAAGCTGTTTTACAGTTATTTGGCGAGGGTAAAAATAAAATTACAACTTTACTCGAAATTAAAGAAACTGGAATAAGCTTGGATCGTTTTGAGTCGTTAGCTAATAAAAATAATTATCAAATATTGCTTAAAACATTGTATTTCATTAATCCTAATTATGAAATTAAATTTGGATTAAAACCAAGTAAATTAACACCTATAATTGGAAAAATTCCATATTTTAGAAATTTTTTTTCTACTTGCGGTTATTATCTTTTAGGTATAAAATAACTTATTGTACGAATGGATATGAAGAAAGTACTTATAATTACCTTTTATTGGCCACCATCAGGCGGAGCAGGAGTTCAGCGGTGGTTGAAATTTGCCAAATATCTACCACAATATGACTGGGAACCGGTAATTTATACTCCCGAAAATCCTGAATTTGCAATCGAAGATAAAAGTTTACTGAATGATATTGCTTCCAGTACCGAGGTTATTAAGACTAAAATTTGGGAACCGTATCAAATTTACAAAACATTAAACGGAAAAAAGGGACAGAATGTAAATATGTCGTTTGCCGGTAAAGGAAAGAAAGAAGGTTTAATTCATAAAGCAGCGCTTACTTTGCGTGGCAATTTATTGATTCCCGATCCACGTTGCTTTTGGATAAATCCATCTGTAAAATATCTGCTCAACTATCTAAAAACGAATCCAGTAGATGCCATTATTACAACCGGTCCACCACATTCCATGCATCGCATTGGTTTAGGACTTCATCGTAAAACACAAATACCGTGGATAGCCGATTTTCGCGATCCATGGACTAATATAGATTTTTACAAAGAATTAAATTTGAGTTCGTTGGCTGATAAAATTCATCACAAAATGGAACAGCAGATTATTTCTGAAGCCAATTGTGTTGTCAGTGTAACACCTACCTGGTGTGCCGAATTAGCCATAAAACAGCCAAAACGAATTGAGTTGGTTCACAATGGTTATGACGAAGCCGATATTCCAAAAAATAAAATATCAACGGATACCGAATTTTCATTGATACATATTGGCAGCATCAATGCAGCCCGAAATCCGAAAGCTCTTTGGAAAGCATTGAGCGAAATAATTGTTGAAAACACTGAGTTTAAGAATAAATTGAAAATCAAGCTGGTGGGAAATGTCGAAGAGGTTGTTTTTTCTGACATTGAACAATATAATTTAAGCGAATTCGTTCAGGTTGTAGGTTATTTATCACATAGCGAAGCTATTGAATTTCAGCAAAAAGCGCAATTATTGCTTCTGTTGATTAACAATACACCCAATGCCAATGGAATTCTCACCGGAAAACTATACGAATATATGGTTTCCAAACGTCCAATTTTGGCAATTGGACCCACAGGGAGCGACATTGCCAGCTTACTCTTTGAAACTGAAACCGGAACTATCGTCGATTTTGATAATCTTGCTGGGATGAAACAAACCTTACTATCACTTTTCGAGAAGTATAGAAATGGAACATTAGAGTCTTCTGCCAAAGGTTACAATCAGTATTCACGAAGCGCACAATGTGGCATTATGGCTAAAATTTTGAATGAAATTACACAGAACTAACTTTTTAAATAATAAAACCTATGAAAAAAATCATATTAGTTGTTGGTGCGCGTCCAAATTTTATGAAAATCGCACCTCTGATGCACGAATTAAAACTACATAAACAGTTTGAAGCCGTCTTGGTGCATACAGGGCAACATTATGATAATCAGATGTCCGGAAGATTTTTTGAGGAATTAAATATTCCTGCTCCGAACATAAATCTTGAAGTTGGTTCTGCTTCGCATGCTCAACAAACTGCTCTGATTATGATGGGTTTTGAAAAAGTATGTTTGGACGAAAAACCCGATTTTGTGTTGGTGGTAGGCGATGTCAATAGTACTGCAGCCTGTACGTTGGTTGCAGCAAAACTAAATATTAAAACCATTCACTACGAAGCCGGATTACGTAGCGGTGACCGTACTATGCCCGAAGAAATTAACCGTTTGGTTACCGATGCTATAACAGATATTTTTTTTACAACCAGTGTCGATGCTGACGAAAATTTGTATAAAGAAGGAGTTTCGAACGATAAAGTTTTCATGGTTGGCAATTTGATGATAGATACGCTCGAAGCTAATTTAACTAAAGCTTCCGGCTCTCTTCAGAAATTTTCACTATTGAATTTAACAGGAAATATTGATGTCAAGGATCTGGCTTCGACAGGAAATGGTGTAATGACTTTTCATCGACCTTCAAATGTAGATAATAAAGAAGAATTGGAACGAATAGTAAATATTTGGGGCGCCATTTCAAATAAAATTCCATTAGTATTTCCCATTCATCCACGTACTTATAAAAATATTCAACAATTCGGATTACTCGATAAAATAAATACATTTCCAAATCTTTATTTAATTGAACCTTTAGGGTATTTGGAATTTATTCATTTGGTAAGTAAAGCCAAATTTGCATTGACCGATTCGGGCGGTATTCAGGAAGAAACAACTCACTTAAATATTCCTTGTTTAACTGTTCGACCTAATACTGAACGGCCTGTTACCGTTTGGGAAGGCAGTAATAAATTGATTAAAATTGAAGATATTGAAACAGAAGTAGAGATCATTCTTGCCGGAAATGGAAAAAAAGGTAACAATCCGAAATACTGGGATGGAAAAGCCGCTCAACGAATAGTTGCCATTTTAAATAATCTATGATTTTAAGCATTATAATTTATTTGAATTAATCTATAAATGAAAAAAATTATAACTGTTGTAGGTGCGCGTCCTCAATTTATAAAAGCTGCAACTTTGAGTCGTCAATTTCAGTTATTGGGCATTGAAGAGATAATAATCCATACAGGACAGCATTTTGATGTCAATATGTCGGATGTGTTTTTCGAAGAAATGGAAATTCCAAAACTGGCATACCGATTAGATATTCATGGACTTACACATGGTGCAATGACCGGTAGAATGTTGGAAGGAATTGAATCCATTTTGCTAAAAGAAAAACCAGATGGTGTTATGGTATTTGGTGATACCAACTCAACGCTTGCGGGCGCACTGGCTGCTTCAAAACTTCATATTCCGGTTATTCATGTCGAAGCCGGACTGCGTTCGTTTAATATGGAAATGCCGGAAGAAATCAATCGGATTTTGACCGACAGAATTTCAAATTTACTTTTTTGCCCAACTAATGCGGCAGTTAATAACTTGCTACGTGAAGGTTTTGAAACCATGCCCGTAAAAATTATTAAAAACGGGGATGTAATGCAGGATGCAGCCATGTATTATGCCGAAAAAGCAGAAAAAAAATCGGATATTATAAAACAAATTGCTTTGCCTAAATTTGTTTTAGCAACTATACATCGCCAGGAAAACACCGATTCTCCAAAAAATCTGAAGAATATTATTGCGGGACTGAATGAAATCAATCTTCAAATTCCGGTTGTTGTTCCCATCCACCCCCGAACCCGAAATATATTATCGCAGATGAATATCGTTCCCGAATTCAAACTAATTGACCCGGTTGGCTATTTTGACATGATTATGTTACTGAAATCGTGTGAGTTAGTAATAACTGATAGTGGTGGTGTACAGAAAGAAGCTTTCTTCTTTGGAAAACATTGCATTACTTTACGTGAACAAACCGAATGGGTGGAGCTGGTAGAAAATGGGTTTAATATTTTGGTAGGCAGTGATGTTGAAAAATTACAAAATGCTTTCAGAATTTTAAATTTGAAAACTTCTGATTTTGCGATTGATTTATATGGAAAAGGACAAGCTGCAGAAGGGGCTGCAAGAGAGATAAGTTTATTTTAAAAAACTAAAGCTACCATGTCCAAAAACAAAGTATCCGTTTTAGTTCCTGTTTATGGCGTTGAAAATTGAAAAAAACTCAAAAAATAAAATATCGATTAAATTTGAATGATATTATCATCAAAATCGTTGCAGGCTTTTTCATAATCATCGGGTCTTCCAATATCTAACCAATAACCAGAATGAACTAAAACAGATGCCGGCTGTTGAAATTTAATTAAATCGAGCATCAAATGATCAAATCCATATAATTGATTTTCAGGGATATAATCTAGTATTTTCTTGTTTGCTATATAAACTCCCATACTAACGTTATAACGAGTTGTAGGTTTTTCGACGAAATTAACCAATTTATTATCCATTCCTACTTCCAGCACCCCATAGTCCACTTTTTGATCACGTGAAAATGCCGAAACGGTAAAAATATTTTCGTCCTCGATATGTTTATTGTAGAAAACCTCTAAATCCAGATCAGTCAATACATCACCATTCATTACTAAAAAATTTTCAGGTAAATCTTTTATAAGTTTTAAAGGTCCCATAGTACTTAATGGCTTGTCTTCGAGCGAATAATCGATAAAGGTTCCCCATTTACTTCCATCACCACAAAACGCTTTGATTATTTCCGCCATGTGATTTACGGTAATTGTAATATGGTTGAAACCGCTTTTAGTTAATTTGCGGATGATTATTTCCAGAATTGGCATATCGCCCACAGGAACCAACGGTTTTGGTAAACTTATGGTGTATGGTTTTAGTCGTGTTCCTTTTCCGCCTGCTAAAATTATAGCTCGTTTTGACATTATTATGATCTGATTAAATTAACGAAATAGTTTGCAAATTTAATTCTTCACGTCCAAATACTAAGTTGAGATTGATTTTCTGGAATTAAGTGGCAAATCATTTGTTTGTAAAGTAATTATATTAGGTGAATAGCATTCTATGTAAACCTTCCTTTAAAGATATTTCGGGTTTCCAATTTAATTCATTTTTAATTTTTGAAATATCAGCTACCGTATCCAACACTTCATTCTGTCGTAATTCGTGTGTACAAATATATTCAATATCCGAATTGAAAAATGATTGTACAATTTCTACAATTTCCTTCACTGAATAGCTGATGCCTGTTCCAAGATTGTATTTTTCTATCATTTTGCTCTCATTTTTTGATTCAATGGTAGCTATAATAGCTCTTGTAATATCTTCTACATGAATATAATCTCTTTTTGGTCGATCGTCTTTTATAATTATTTTGCCCTTTCTGACTTGATTAATTATAGTTGGAATCAGGAAATCGGGATTTTGCCCATTTCCATAAATATTAAATGGACGGAAAATGGTAACCGGAATATTAAAATCGCGATTATAACCTTCGCATAAACTTTCGCAAATTACTTTTGATTGTGAGTATGGATTGTAAGCCTGAATAGGATGGTTTTCATCGATTGGTTGATATTGAGGTTGCCCGTACATGTACGAACTAAAAAATAACAATTTTGCCCCGTTCAATTTGCAAAGTTCCAACATATTCAAAGTACTTAAATAATTGGTTTCGTAGAATCGTTTCGGTTCTTCGTACGATGCAGGAATGTAAGAAAGATTTGCCAAATGAATGATAAGATCAATTTTATCGTAATGCTTAACTTGCTGCCAATCACAAATATCTACGCCATTCGTAATATCAACCAATTCTAATTCGTGTTCGGTCTGGTTAAGTCTTTTAAATAAATAGCTACCTATAAAACCGCAATATCCGGTGATTAATATCTTCATTTTAAAGTATAAATTTTGAACTTCAAAGATACGATAATCTTTTTACATTTAAAAAAGTAGAATAATTGAAAGTTTACATTTTTGATTTGATCTTTCTGATATTATTTAATATATGGATATTTTGTGCTCTATTATTTATGAAATTATTCGAGGTTTTTTGGTAACAGCAATTGAAAATTATTTACTACTTTTGCAAATAAATTTTTCATAAGTTGACTATTTCTTAATCTTTTGGTTCTACCCTGAAACTTAATGCAACTACTCAAAGTTCAAAGAACGTAAGAATGATAATTACCGATTGTTTCAGTTTAAAAAAAGCCTTTTCACAAGAAAACATTGTGTAACTTTTCGATAACAATCTAAATGGATAGAATTGGTAGAAAATGAGTTTAATATTTTAGTTGGAAGTGATAAAGAAAGATTAATTACTGCATTTAACTTCTTGAAATACATTATTTCTAAATTCTCAATCAATTTATATGGAAATGGGAATGCAGCAGAAATTGCTGTGAATGAAATATTTAGTATATAATTTTAATGAGTATCGGGTGTTGTACCTAAAGAAAAAAGTTTACATTTGTCTTT
>JACDZH010000439.1 GCA_013426815.1 Paludibacter sp. | reverse complement strand
GATTAAAACTCGTTTTCAAAATCTTATGAAGTTAGGGATATCCAGATTTCAAGCGGCTATTCATCCGTCATTTTCCACGTTCAGTATGTTATTTTTTTTGTAGTCCTTTATTCAATATTATATTTGTGCTATAAATTTAAGATAGAACTAACTACAAAACGAATGAAATGATTTAAACGAATGAAGTCCTTAAAATTCCTACTTATATCAATTGCTATGGTATTACAAACTCAAAGTGCCTTTGCACAAATAAAATCAGATGACTTAAAAAGCATTGTTGGAAATGCCCGTAATAAATTCGGTTTACCAGCTCTTGCCGTTTCGGTTGTAAATTCAGATACTGTTTTAAATTCTGAAATACACGGCATTAACAATAATAATGATAAAATCAAAGTGTCTTCTGAAAGTTTTTTTCACATTGGTTCGTGTTCAAAATCGGTACTTGCAGTAATTGCTGCAAAGCTGATTGAGGAACATAAAATCAATTGGAACACTTCGTTTTTCGAATTATTTCCCGAACTAAAAGTGAATGCTCATACCGACTATTATGGCATTACACTCGAAGACTTATTTATTTGTAAGGCTGGCATAAAAGGATTTACCACGCCTACAGATACATTTCCAGAACTGAATCCCCAAAGCCAAAATTTGAGATACGATTTTGCCAATTGGTTAGTGCAACAAAAGCCTGTTTCTCTCCGGAAAAAAGGTAAATTTGAATTTAATTATTCCAATGCCGGTTATACAATGGCAGGCTTGATGCTCGAAAAAGTTTCCGGGAAAAGCTATGAACAACTAATTCAAACCTATATTGTGGAAGAAATAGGAATAGAAACTTACATAGGTTTCCCAAACCGAATAAATGCTGAACAACCCTGGGGACATATTTTATCGAAAAATGGAATAGAAGTTTTTTCGCCGGAGCATGAATACCGAATTCCAAATCTGATAACTCCTGCCGGAGATTTAAGCATGAAACCAAAGGGGTTTGCTAAATATATTCAAATGAGCCTCAAAGGATTGCGTGGCAATGATAATTTTATCACTTCCGAGAGTTATAAATACATACACAATGCCCATCAGGGATTTTCGATTGGTGTTTTTAATGCAAAAATGTTTGGTTATAATTTTTCCGGATTGGATGGTTCGGCAGGAACTTTCTTTTGTAGAGCAATTTTAGTTCCTGAAAGTGATTTTGCTTTTACAATTATGACAAATGCCGGTTCGGGTAATGCCGAGATGAAAGCTGTTGATTGGATAACTATGAAAATTGTGAAGAAACAATATAACTGGTGGTGGAAATTTTGGTTGTAATATGGAACTAAAATTCAATTCATGAGAATTTCATCCGCCATTTTCCACGTTCAGTAAGTTTTTTTTCATTCATACTTCATTCAATATTAAATTTGTGCTATAATAAACGACATATATAATTACGCATATAATTTGTATCTTTGCAAACAAAA
>JACDZH010000438.1 GCA_013426815.1 Paludibacter sp. | reverse complement strand
TGCGATTTAACCCTTTTTATGAATATCTTGAAAGACGAACCATTCAATGGGAGGAAGATGCAAATCGACGACCATCATCTTAAAGATTTCTTGGGCACGAGTTGCCGACTGTCTCTGAACTGTTCTCTCTGGTTTCAGAAAACGGTACAGCAAGAGCCTTTGATACCCCAGAATACGCCTGATCAATGAAGACCGAAACACCAATTCAGTTGCCAGGAGTCTCGTTTGACGGAAGGTGACTTCTTCTCATTGAAACTTCAGAATAGTCGATCAAGATAGCCCCTCCATAGAGCGTTTGTATGTGGCACCAATAGGCTGATAGGACAGGGCTGCTCTATCATAGAATTGAAAGAAATTGCCGAGATTATTGGTCAGACTATCTTATCTGTCCCTTCATGGGTTGGGTGTAAATCTACGTTCATCAGAAACGAGTGAAATAAACTATTGGCCTGACAACTCGCTGCAGGCGCGACGATGCCCGCGTCGGGCGTGGCCTGACCTCGAACGTTACCCTTTGAAAGGAGAATGAAAACTTGAGCAATGGGAAAAATCGGGTATGCCCGGTTGAATATGCAGGCAGTCTCGATAACAGACTGCGAAGATGGCTACAGGATCCTCGAAAGATATTGGGACCCTATATTATAGAAGGAATGACAGTCTTGGATCTGGGTTGTGGCCCAGGCTTTTTCACCATTGAACTCGCTCAAATGGTTGGGAAATCAGGTCGGGTTATTGCTGCCGATTTGCAGGAAGGGATGCTTCAAAAACTCAGAGACAAGATTCAAGGAACAGAACTTGAGGAGCGTATCACACTTCATAAGTGCGAAGAGAACAAAATAGGCTTGCCAGAAGATGCTGATTTTATTCTCGCGTTCTACATGGTGCACGAAATCCCCCATCAGGAAGAATTTTTGAATGAGATAAAATCAATCCTAAAATCGAACGGACACCTTTTTATAGTGGAACCACCATTCCATGTATCAAAGACGGAATTTGAAGAAATGGTCAAAAAAGCCAAAGATGCCAGGTTTACACCTGTTGAAAGTCCAAAGGTGCTTTTCAGCATGACCGTGATTTTAAAAAAGGGCCCACAATAAAAATCACCTGTCTTTTATTTGACTGCGCGCCATAAAAGCAGGTGATTTTGTCGTAGCGCGAACCAAAGAATAACCGGAAGAGTGGGCGGCGCGAACGTTTGATGTTGCCCCGGTCGTGGCGATGAGGGATGGGGGTTGGGGATAGTTTTCAAGCTATTTCAATCCCATGACTATCGGTAACTATCCAGATTTTCTCCGGAAAGGAACGTGAAACCGTACATTGCAACTCTTCTGGAGTGCTCCATATGCGAGAAAGAGGTCTGCGAAGTCTACTGGTTCGTCCATGAGCAGGCCGATGACGATGGAGATGGGGTGCTCCTGGATCGTTCCAACTATCGAAGTAACCGCTCTATATTGCCCATAAATTCG
>JACDZH010000074.1 GCA_013426815.1 Paludibacter sp. | reverse complement strand
TTCGAATCGGTATCTCCCATCATATACCATATCAGGGAGTTCTTCTAACCCTGATGAACAAGATATTCTTTCCCAAATTTTTTCAGGCCCTCTGACCATACAGATGCAGGGGATGTGTACTGACAAGGGCGAGCCCCGGTGAACGGGACAAATGCCTTTCGCAGCTGTTTTTCCTGCAAAAAGCAAGAAAAGAATCTGTAAGGCATTCAATGAGGCGGAAGAGAAAGAAACACCCGGACGAACATTTTCCTGCCGGAACAAACCGGTTCCGACAGAAATGGAAAACAGTATGGAATTAAACCTTGAATTGCTGCATCAGTTTTTCCAGTTCAAGGGCAAGATGTGACAAGCTCCGGGCATTCATCAAAACCTGATTGCTCCCTTCGCTCACCTGACCGGCCTCTTGATTTATTTCCGCTATATTTTCTGTGATTTCAGCTATGACCATCGTACTTTGCGCTACATTTCCATTCACTTCGACTATTCCTGAAGATGTCTGAGAAATATTGCTGGCAATTTCATTGGTCGCAACAGACTGCTCTTCCACGGCTGAGGCAATCCCGTTGATGACATTGCTGATCTCCAGGATCACCTCGGAAATCTTATGAATATCTTCAATGGTGGAGGTGGTGGTGTCTTGAATCTCGTCAATCTGGCCTTTGATCTCAACCGTTGCCGCTGCTGTCTGGCGGGCGAGTTCCTTGATCTCATTGGCAACCACAGCAAACCCTTTTCCGGCTTCACCTGCCCTTGCCGCCTCAATGGTAGCGTTCAGGGCGAGCAAGTTGGTCTGCGCAGAAATCTCGCTGATCGTTTCCGTAACTCTTCCAATCTTGTGTGCTGATTCGCCAAGGGATATTACCTTGGTGGACGTCAGCCTTGACTGATTCACCGCATTTTCAGAAACCGCTCTCGCTTTTTCGGCATTCTGACTGATCTCATTCACCGTTGCCGTCATCTCTTCGGTGGCAGCGGCAACCATATTGACACTGTTGGTTGACTGTTCCATGGCTGCCGACACTGAATGAAGATTCGTGCTCATTTCCTCCGCCGCAGCAGCTACTGTATTCGATTTCTCAGCCGTGCCACGGGCAGAACCCGATAGTTGCAGTGAGACGGCAGCCATGTTGGTTGACGAGGAGGTGAGTTGATGAGCATCGTGAATGATCTCAATCATCATTGTTCGGAGTTGTGAAATCATGGTGTTCAGGGAGTTGCTCATGTCACCAATTTCATCTTTTTGATCAACGTCGAGTCTTCCCGTCAGATCACCATGAGCCATACTGTCGGCCAGGGAAGCAACTTTTTTTACAGGACCGTTAATGGAGCGAATAATCAGAACCGCGAGAAGAGTGCTCAGGCAACTGGCCACAACCAGAAGAGCAATGATGATGATCCTGGACCGACCGGCACTGTCATCAGCTTCTCTGGCAGCTGTGCTGGAACGCTCTGTTTGAAAAAGAACCATGGCTTCGCAGGTATCAAAATATTTCTTTTGAACGTTTCGCAGTTTGGTCAGCAGCATTACCTTGGCCTTGTCGAGCTCATCGCCATTAATAAAACCAATATAAATATCACGCTGTTCAATATAAGCAGCCTGTGCCTCTTCCAGATCTTTGAGGAGTGATATTCCTTTTTCACTTTTTATTGTCTTCCTCATGGATTGAAGAATTTTATTCGTCTGTTCCTGCGAGTCGGTAATTCGTTTCAGTTCCTCTGTCCTGACCTTCTGGGTTGGATCTATGAGAATATTCCGAAGGGCTCGAGCGCTTATGTTGACGTTCTTAATGATGGTATTAGCCTGTTCTACCTTGGGCATACGGTCATTGACCAGTTTGCCCATATGCTGATTCAGGGTGCCGATGACATAGATGGCCACACCCCCGTTGACCAGCAATAAGATCATGATAATTCCAAAAGCCAGGGTCAGACGTGTCCCAATTTTCATGTTTTTTAACATAATCGCAGTTTACTGTTAGAGATTAAACGTGTAAATCAAGCATGTTGCATTGCCTGATAAAATTACTTAGGCTTGAATTGAGACCTTGGAACGAAGAGCAGGCAAGTAAATATGATTGGAAAGGTACAATGGATGAGGGAACTGAGCAATCAGAAAAAAAAGGAGGGCCCTGGCAGCTGTCCGCTGACAGATTGTTTCAAGCCATTCTGGCAAAAAAGGCACTTGCATGGGCAATTCCAGGACAGATATGGAAGCCATTGATGAGAATGGGGAATAATCGGCTTTACCCCTTGAGTGAATGGACTGTTCAAGGATGGTCTTCGCTCCTCAAGAAAAGACGATCAAGGAACTCAGTACATATTGAATACCGGCAGTTTTTTAATCAGAAAAAAAACGGCTGACCCCCAAAAAAAAATCCGCTTGTTCCGGGGAGAAGATTCCCCGGAACAAGCGGTTATTCAGAGCTTTTTGTTAATGTTCAAGCTTGAGTCCCCAGCCTTCAAACATGAAAAGGATGGAGAACCCAAACCACAAGGTATAGAAGACATATCCAACGAGAGAGCTGACTACCAGTACCGCCTTGTCCCTCATGGATTGCGCCTGAATCCCATAAAAATTGTAACCCGGCTCAACGGCCTTGGTTCGTGCCTGATAGAGAATCTTTGATTCCGCAAATTTCTCCTGCTTGGTCAGGCTCTTTTCCATTGATTTCAGAACATTGTACCAGTCGAACATGACCTGTTTTTCGTTGGAGCCATATTTCGCGCTGATCGCTTTGCCGTCGTTGTTGTACATGAAATCAGCATCAGCCAGAATGGCAACCAGCATCCCGCCAAGATCCCCGCTCACCTTGACCTCTTTTTCCCCAGCCTCAACCTTCATGCCGGCAGGTTTCAACATCGCGGCAACTCTGTCTGCGGTGAGATTGGCATCGGTTTTAATTTTCACCTCAATCATCTTCCCCTTGAATGCCTCAGCCTTTTTCAATGTGGCAGGGATATAGTAGGCAGATCTTTTGGATATGGAATTGTACATATTGTCCATATAGTCTAGCATATTTACTTTTTTGCCCTGACCTGGATACAGTGGTGACAGGAGCAGGGCAAAAACGATCCAGAAGGCTATGTGGAGGATCAGGCCACCGTAGAATTCTTTTTTGTTGGCAATCATGCTTTTACCTCCTTGTGCGCGTGGCCCTCTCCCTTGAGGACACTTATATTAGTGAAAAAGATATAGAAAACCCAGATGGCAAAGGCGCCAAGCACTCCAAAGAAAATATAGTTACCCACCACTTCAAGAATCTTGCCCGTTTCAGGAGACATTGAGATAAAGCCAAGGCTTGCAAGTTTAGCAGGCAGAGCAAAGGCACGGTTTACAAAGCCGGCTGAGGTGGCAACGGCATACAGACCATTGATGGTGGAACCACTGACAACCTTGGTAATCAGCGAACCGACCTGAATGCCGATCAACGAGCCAAGCAGCATGCCCATGGCGAGGGTGTAGAAGATGAAACCATACACGGCATACTGGGCCAGGCCAGCGTAACCAGCGGTAAAAATAATCTGAAAGATATCGGTACCAACGGTGGTAGCCGAAGAGACACCCAGGGTATAAACAAAGATCGGGAAGGTTAAAAATCCACCACCCACGCCCATAACGGAGGCAGCCATACCAACAAGAAAGCCGCAGAGTACGAGGAATATCCACGATATTTTTCGACCGCCGGGGGTTACGCCTTCATCAAAGACGACCATGGGTGGAAGATTCACGGACTGAATTCTGCGGGCTATATTGGTCATCCCGGCGGTGCCAGCGGCTATATCGGCAGCCTTTTCCGGAGGTGCAGGCTTCAGGGAACGGAAGTAATCCAACAAGGCATAGGAGCACAGGAATCCCAGCATGAAGACATAAATGGTGGTGATAAAGGCATCGCTCATCACAGGGTTGAACTCATACAGGGCACGGTTGAGCCAACCGCCCAAGGTGGCGCCGGCCATGGAGCCGACGAGGAAAAAAACGGCCAGTCCAACAGAGATGTTTCCCAGTTTGCGATGGAGAACACTTCCCATGATCGCCTTGGCGAAGATATGAAACAGATCGGTACCCACGGCAAGGATACCCTTGACACCGGCACTCATCAAGGCGGGCGCTATGATAAATCCACCGCCGGCACCAATACAACCGGTGATCAGACCGGCCACAATGCCCACAGCAATGGAGGCAAAAAAGATGGTGGGGGTGTAAAAGGCGGGGGCATAGGCATTCTTGCCGCCCAGCATCCCAGGCAGTTTGGCCACAACGTCATCGGCAAAGGCGACGCCCCCGACAAGAATGGGGATGATGAGCAGACATAAAATCGCGATTCGTTTGCGATCATGCAGGATGGTGTTCGAGCAATCAAGTTCCCACTTGGCATGAGCCCTGGCGCCCATCAGCATAAACTGGTTCAACTCCTTAAAAAACTTCATTTTCAGCTCCTCCTTGTTTGTGTTAAAATGATGCCTGGAAAATTCCGGACATCAGAGAATGCCTCCCGGTTCGTCCCGTTCCAGCCCCGTATATCAACTCGGATTCATAAACATATCATGTTTAATCTGAGCCTGTTCAATCTTGTCCTGTTGCATCCTCTTCCGCTCATAGGCTTGACTGAGCTTTTCCAGCAGGGACTCAAATTCCATCGGTTTCATCAGATAATCAAAGGCCCCGAGTTTCATCCCATCGATTCCCGATTCCACCGAGGCATGACCGGTGAGCATGACCACCTCCAACAACGGTTTGAGCTGCTTGATCTCCCGCAGGGCCGCAATGCCGCCCATCCCCGGCATCTTGACATCGAGCAGAACAACATCAATGTCACCGTGTTTGATGCGTTCAATGGCCAACTCGCCACTTTCAACACCCTCCGCAGTAATGTCTCTCTTGGTCAACCTTTTGATCGTCATATCGCGAAATTCCTGCTCATCATCAACAACCAGTACGTTAAAAAGTGTCATAGCTCTTCTCCTTTTTTAAGATATTGCCCCTTCGTATCCAAATGTACCTTCTTCCTCCTGCCCTGGTTCACCCATTTTCCTCAATGGCAGGGTGATGGTAAAAATGGCGCCTCCCGTCTTTTTGTTGTTCACATCAATTTTTCCTCCTAATTTTTTCATGATATCGTAACAGATGGACATCCCCAGGCCTGTTCCCTTGCCTGGTTCTTTGGTTGTAAAAAATGGATCAAAGATCTGCTTCATGACTTCCGGCGAAATGCCCGGGCCAGTATCGGAAAACTCAATGTAAATAGACGCATCATCCGCCCTCGTGCTGACGACAATCTTGCCGTCATGGTCCACCGCATCCAGGCCATTATTGAGTATATTCAAAAACACCTGCTGCACCTGGGGACCATCGCTCATCGTTGTCGGCAGATTTTCATCCAGCTCTCTCTCAATGGTGATCTTGTTGCTGAGGGCCTCATTTTCGACAAAAGAAATCGTTTCCTCAATAAGCTCATTCACCCTGATACACTCTTTCTCCGTGGTCATCCTTCGTGAGAACCCCAGGAGTCGATGGGTAATCGTCCCGGCCCGGGTGACATGGAATTTGATCTTGGAAACCGCGTCGCGGTATTCGTCAAAATTTTTCACCAAAGCCGGGTCCTCATCGGGCAGCAGCTCTTCAATCCAGCCGGCCTGATTGGTGATCATCTGCAGGGGGTTATTTATTTCATGGGCAATTCCGGCCGCCAATCTGCCGATACTGGCCATCTTTTCGACCTGAATCATCTGCTGATCCATATTCGCCCTTCGACGGTCACTCCGTTCCAGTTTTCCCACCATATAACGGCAGAGAAGAACCGCAGAAAACATGAAAATGATGGTGGCGGCGGCAATGATCATGAGACTGTTATTCCGTCTCTCGTTGAATGAGCCCAGGGATTCGCTGACTTTGAACTTGATCATGAGCATCCATTGCCCTTCTTTTATCCACCGCGTTGTGTAAAGGTATGAGCCCATGACCTGGGCCGCTGTCCCCTCATGATGGACCAGCAATTCCCTCTCTGCCGAAGTCAGCTCTTTTTCACCCTGCAGGCTTGGAGTCTGAAATTCCCCTTCCGGGTTGACAATAAAGGCATCCCCGCTGTGGCCCATCTGGGCCTGATGGAGAAGGGCGTTGAATTTTTCAGAATTAATGGTTGCCCGAATGACGTAAGTTTTCAGCGGATCCGTGACGGCCACAACCAGATGGGGGATATTCCTGTACCCGAGAAACACATCAGAGACATGCTTCCCGGCAATCAGGGTGTCATTGAACCATTCAGCATCATGATATTTTTTACCCTCAACAAGAGCCCGATGGGGACCCACGTAGGAAAGCTGGACTCCCTTCGCATCAATGACCTGGAGATCGACGACATGGCCCCTTTCATTAATCGCCTTGAAAAGCCGGTCAAGATGGTCCTGATTCCCTATGACCTTGACCGGGTACATGCCGGACAGGGTTGAGAGGAGCAGGATCTGCTGGTCAAGATATTGCCGTATCGCATCACTCCGTTCTTCAGCCATGCGCATCCCGAACATCTCTATCCTCTGGATCGCGCATTGCCGTAAGTTGTGGATCGTCACCCAGGAGACAAACGCGGTGGGCACAAGGATAAAGATAAAAAAGGCCGAGAATAATCCCCTGCGTAAGCGCCTGTAATACTTCTCTTTCGTGTTCGTAGGTCCCATTTTGATTGTCCTTGAGCAATTTATTGAAAAAGAGCATTGACCTGCTCAACCAGAGCGTTGATTTCAATCCGTCGGGTCACAACAGCTTCCGCGCCGGAACATTGTATCTTGTGAATATCCTCCTGATCCATGCCCTGATCGATGATGGACAAGATCTTATTTCCCCCTATCTCTTTGGAATAGGTATTCAATTTGATCGCTTCCGTACACGCGGATACCGTATCGGTCACCAGAAGATCCGGGACAAAGGTCATTAATTTTAATTCTGCATCCTTGCCGTAGGCCACACAATCACAGATGAAATTGGCATCATTCTTTAATTTATGAAAAAATTTGATTAAGAACGTCACGTAAATGAACTCAAGGGTCTCACTGGCAAAAACAAAAAGGATCTTTTTTGCTTCAGCCGGAAGGATGACTTGCGGAATCGGCATGTTATATTGCACCAGAAAATCAACCAGATCAGAGCTTAAGATATTGATATTTTCGCCCTTCCCGCTGGCCTTCAACCCTTTCGTCTCGATCCATTTATGCACTCGAGCCTCCGAAACACAGCACACCGAAGCAACCTGTTCAATGCCAAGGAATATGATCTCGTGTTTTTTGAGCAGTTGCATTGCCATATGACTTTGTTGCCCTCACTGCTCTGGCCTGACCCCTGAGTCGATCCGAGCAGTTCCCCTTCATGGTACTCTTTCCCCCGTTTGCAGATCACTCCTGATAGCAACGGGGCCGATTTGAATGTTCTTGATGCACGTTCAAGGCCAGTTTACCATGTCTCCCGTTTTTTATATTTTATGTTCTAATCTCGAAGAGTTACAAGATTCACTCGGGCACGGCTCCGCCCAGTTTTCCCGAAATCCGCCCCAACAAAGTGCAATAATTGTGACAACCACCCGGATCTGTGCATAAATCTGCCCACAGAGGGGCCTTGCCACTAATTTTTCTCCAGGCAGCTCCGTCAAAAATGCTGGTTTCTCAAGGTGATTCCCCCTCAACGAGCCTTTAAGTGCCCTTTCCTGTGAGCAGCAGAGGCTCGGCAACCCGGGATTTTCGGCAAGCTCTGCCGGGTTTTCCTTGGGCCGGATGTGCGCGCGCTGAATAAGGCACAGCTTTTGACCGCTGAACTGCCAGTTGAGGACGAGTGTCTTTCCACTCTTAGAAAGAGATAACATACTCATTTTATTTTATATTTACCAGAAACTGTTACATTTTAGTGACACGAAAAAGCTTCTTCAAAAAAAAAGGAGCTGAAGTGTGTAAAAATATTGACAGACGAGAACGTGCAAGGTAGATTCGACCCGGAAAAGGGATACTTGATAGGTGATACATGGAGAGCAGCAGTGAAAGTGGAAAAGTCCTTACATTCAAAAGATGACCGCTTAATCGAGATCCTCGAAAAGCAGAAACAGGACCTGGTCGTCCGTGTTCTGAGAAAGCATGAAGAAGTAGAGGCCGGCCGGGAATTTACCAACAAGGTTCTTGCCAGCTTATCCGACCTCTTTTTCCTCTTCACCGACAGCTTTCAACTGGCCCAGGCGAATGAGGAGTTTTATCACACCCTGGGGTACAGCCCTGAGGATAAGGACCTGACACTGGCAGCCCTGGTGGGCGACGCGGAATATATCCAGATTCGTCTTGCCCTGGAAAAAGGAGCCCTGAAAAATCTTGCAACGTACCTCATTGATCACGATGGAAAACGCATCCCTGTCAATATTAAAGGATCAACCTACAAAACCGAATCCGGGCGTATCCTGCACATGCTGATTGCCACCGATATGAGTGATTTTTATTCAATGATGAATCGTATGCATGAATCCCAGGAACAGCTTCTTCATTCAGCCAGACTGGCAAGCCTCGGTGAGATGGCTGCCGGAATCGGTCACGAGCTGACCCAGCCCCTCAACGCGATCCTTCTGTTCAGCAGAAACTGCCTAAAAGTTTTGGCCGATCCCGTTGAAAATAAAGCGATGCTGGAAGAGAACCTCCATATCATTATCGACCGGGTGAATAAGGCTTCTTCCATTATTCGAAGCCTCAAGGATTTCAGCAGAAAGACCAAGGATGAAGCGATCCCGGTCAACGTCAATGCGATTCTGACCAATATTCTCAATTTTCTCCGTGCCCAGCTCACATTATCGGAAGTAGAGGTTGACCTCCAACTGGACACCAGTCTGCCCAAAGTCCTGGGACAGGAGGTCAAGCTGGAGCAGGTTTTTCTCAATATCATCCAGAACGGCATCCAGGCCATGGGACGAACCGAACAACCGAAGATGACCATCAAGACCTTTCTTCAGTCACACCTTGAGCCTGAGACACTGCAGGAAAAAGAATTTATCGTGGTCATGATCCGGGACAATGGCGAGGGTATAAGCCCTGACATCCGGCAGAAAATTTTTGACCCCTTCTTTACTACCCGCGAAGTGGGCACCGGAATGGGGCTGGGCCTCTCCATTGTTGACCGGATCTTGCGGGGGCTCTCAGGATTCGTCAAGATCGAACCCCCTGCCGAAAAGGGGACGTCGTTTCGTATCTATTTACCCCCTTGTCCAGTGCGGTTGGAGGGCGCCCAATGAAACAGCAGCCTGAAGCCCATGAATTCACCGCCCCTCTGCTGGTCGTGGACGATGATCTCTACCTGCTGGTTGCCATCAAGCAGACCTTGACCCTGGCCGGGTATCACGTTGACACCTTTCATGAGCCGAAAAAGGCCCTGGCGGCCATCAGTAAAAACAGCTATTCTGCGGTGATCGCTGACATCAAGATGCCGAAGATGGACGGCATTGAACTCTTCCGCCATATCCAGGAACTTGACACCGAACTTCCGGTTATCCTCATAACCGGTCATGGCGATGTGGCAATGGCAGTCAGCGCCATGAAAGAAGGGGCCTATGACTTTTTACAAAAACCGGTGGATGAAGACATCCTCATCGCCTCCATTGAACGGGCCGTTGAAAAACGCCGCCTGGTCATCGCCAACCGGAACCTCAATGACCGCCTGAAAAAACAGCGGAAAGGCTACCATTTCCATGGCCTTGTGGGTGGTCATCCCCTTATGCAGCGACTGTACGAACTCATCGAAGCGGTGGCCGAAGAGTCCTATCCGGTGATGATTTACGGAGAGACGGGAACCGGCAAGGAACTGGTCGCCCGTGCCATTCATGATGCCGGCAAGCGCTACGGCCGCCCCTTTATCGCCGTCAATATGGCGGCAATCCCCGTTGACATGATCGAATCGGAACTGTTCGGTCACGCCAGGGGGGCCTTTACCGGAGCCATCCAGCAGAAACAGGGGAAGTTTGAGTATGCCGAGGATGGAACGATCTTTCTCGATGAAATCTGCAGCATGCCCATCGCGCTTCAATCCAAGCTTTTGCGGGTCCTTGAAGAAAAATCCGTGACTCCCCTTGGCAGCAACAGCTCCATTCCCATCAGGGCGCGGGTCATAACCGCGACCAACAAAGACCTTGAACAGGAGATTCGCCAGGGGACATTTCGCCAGGATCTTTATTTCCGTTTAAACGTCCTCCCCATCAAAACCCCGCCCCTGAGAGAAAGAAAAGAAGATATCCCCCTGCTGGTGGAGCGTTTCTGGCTGGGATACTGCCATGACCGACAGTTGAAGGTGGAACCTTTCTCTGCCGAAGTGATCGAGCAGATGAAACTCCAGGACTGGCCCGGCAATATCAGGGAATTGCAGAATCAGGTGCGTCGAACCTGCATTTTCGGCGCCCAGGAGAACGCGAACAACAAACCCCTGGCATCGGATATTATCAAAAGGAGCCTGGAACAACAAACGCTCCTCAAGACCGTCCTCGAACAGATAGAAAAAGAGTACATCACAGAGGTGCTGATCAAGAACAAAGGGCTTATTCCACCAACCCATCAGCAGCTTGGGATTTCCCGGAAAAGCCTGTACGACAAGATCAACAAGTACGACATCAACCTGGAAATATTACGAAAGTAAGCTTTAAGGAAGACAAGCAGGGCAGATGCGCGCTAACACATCCCGTTCGTCGGGGTTAGAGGGAAGGGGGGACACCCGGCTGGGATGTTCAAGAATGAGGGCCATAAAAAAGAGGAGGAGAAATGTGAAGGTTGAACAATTTGTAAAAAGTTTTGTTATCCCGCTCGAAGAGGACCCGCGCATTCAAGAGGATCAGTCCATTGCCCAGGAGATCGAGAAGATCCTGCATATCAAAGGCTGGTAGAAAAAACGATATTTTCGGCCAGTTCGACTTCATGGCTGAAAGTGTGAACGATAAATGCCAATGTGGCTTATACGAGAAGGAGAAAACTTGTGAGTACTGAAAATCAGACTGTACGTGACATCATGCTTCCCCTTTCCGCCTTTCCCTGTATGAAGGAAAGCAGCACGGTGCAGGAGGCGATCCAGCAACTGCGGTCGTTCTGCCCGATCGGCAGTGGCGGACCCTGCGGGTTCAGTGAACTGATGGTGTTGGATGATAAAGGTGGGTTGATCGGTCGGGTCACTCAGCAGGGGATCTTACGGGTGCTCTTTGCAACCCTGCTTGATTCGGCTGATATCAAAGGCTTTGCTGGCAAGACCGCAGAATACAGTGATCTGTCCACCCTGTTAAATGGAGTGATTATCAAGGAAGGGGTCATTCATCTGAACTCGCCTCTGACCAAGGTCATCGAGAAGGGAATCCGGGTCCTAAGCACCGGCACCGATCTCGTTCATGCCATGTCGGTGATGGTCCTCTGCAAGGAGACGGTGCTGCCGGTGGAGGAGAATGGCAAACTGGTGGGTGTGGTCAAGCTCTCAGAGGTCTTCGGGGCCCTGGGCGATAAACTTATTTCGATGAACAGCAAATGAAGGGGATGAAAAATATGTCATCAACATATGTCGAAGCAGCGGAGGTCAAGACCCCGTTTGACTGGAAAAGGGCGTTTTTCCTCGTTCTCGGGGTCGTCCTGTTTTGCATCATCTATTATGCACCACCCTGGCCTGACGCCATTGATCCGATGGGCAAGCACTTTACCCTTTCAGTTGAAGGCAAGGGTGCCCTGGCACTTTTTGCCCTGGCTGCCACCTGGTGGATCTTCGAGGTTCTGCCGATCGGCGTCACCGGTATCGCCATCGGCGTCATCCAGGCCATGTTTCTGATCCGCAAGCCGGAAGTGGCCTTCAAGGATTTCATGGATCCCTCGGTCCTCTTCATCTTCGGTTCGATCGTCATCGGTCTGGTCTTCACCAAGAGCGGGCTGACCAAGCGGATGGCCTACAAGATGCTTTCCATTGTCGGTGAGCGGACCAGTATGATCTACCTTGGTTGTTTTGTTATGACCGTGGCCCTGACCCATCTGATGGCCCATACCGCAGTTGCTGCCACCATGTTCCCCCTCCTGATGGCGATCAACGCCCTGTATTCCGAGGATGACAAACCGACCAAATTCGGCAAGGGCCTCTTTATCGGTATGGCCTATGTCGCCGGTGCCGGCAGTATTATCACCCTGCTCGGTTCCGCCCGGGCCGCCGTTGCCATCGCCTTCTTCAAAGAAATGTCTGGAGTCGAGATCAGCTTTTTCGAGCTGACCTATTACCTCTTCCCCCTGGGTTGGATGATGGTTGGCCTGATCTGGTGCTTGATGATGTTCTTCTGCAAGCCTGAAAAAGCTGTTATTCCTGGATTGAAGGAACGTGCCAAGCGGATGTACACCGAACTGGGTGGCTGGAGTAGAAATGAAAAGCTGACCCTTCTGATCGTCCTTTCCGTCATCGTAATAATAGCCTTGAAAAACTGGGTCCCTGCCCTGCAATCCATTGATAAAACGGCTATTCTTCTTACTTCCACTATCTTATTTTTTGTTCTCAACATCTTGACAGTTGAGGATCTTGAAGATATCCCCTGGAATATCATTCTGCTCTTCGGTGGAGCGATGTCGATTGGTTTCTGCCTCTGGCAGACCCATGCGGCCGAGTGGCTGGCGGTCAACTGGCTAGCTCTGTTCAAGGAGGCCCCGGCTGTCCTGTTTATCCTGAGCATTGCCTTTTTCGTCATGATCATGACCAACTTTATCATGAACGTGGCGGCGATCGCCATCTCTCTGCCGGTGGCCCTGGTTATCGCCCCTTATCTCGGCGTGGCTGGTCATGTTATTTTCTTTGCTTCGCTTGCCACTGCCGGTATGCCGTTCTTCCTGCTGATCGGCGCGGCACCGAACGCCATCGCCTACGGCTCGAAGCAGTTCACCGCCGGTGAGTTCTTCCGCTACGGTATTATCACCAGTGTCGTGCTGATGTTTGTTGTCTGGCTGATGGTATCGGTAGTCTGGCCGCTCATGGGCCTGCCGATCCTGCTGGCAAAATAACATCCTGTTCAGCAGAAAGCGGGGGTGCCTGAAAACCTTTCCAGGCACCCCCGCTGCTCTAAAGCTTTTTGAAAAAATACAAATAAATTCGTGCTGCCATCGGCAGCACGGTTCATCTTCAAAGGAGAAAAAATCATGTCATTCATGATTGTAGCTGTCTTCGTTCTCTGTTATTCGATGATAGCGCTTGAACACCCCATTAAAATCCACAAGACCGCCACGGCGCTTATTGCCGCCGGTCTGATGTGGACCCTCTATTCCTTTGCCAGCCCCGATGGTATCCATCATGTGGTCGAACAGCTCACCGAGAAACTGGCCGAAACCGCGGCCATCGTCTTCTTTCTCATCGGCGCCATGACCATCGTCGAGGTCACCGACTCGCACGGCGGATTTGAGATCATCACCTCCCGCATCAAGGCCACCAAGCTGTCGAGCCTGCTCTGGATAATTGGTTTTATCACCTTCTTTCTCTCGTCCATCCTTGACAATATGACCACCACCATCGTCATGGTGGCGCTGATGAAGAACCTGCTCAAACATCATCATCAACGCCTCTTTTTCGCCGGCATCATCGTCATTGCCGCCAATGCCGGGGGCGCCTGGTCTCCCATCGGTGACGTGACCACCACCATGCTCTGGATCGGCGGGCAGGTGACCACCCTCAATATCATGAAGACCACCTTCCTGGCCTCCATCGTCTGTACCGTGGTGCCCGTGATCCTGGCCACCTTTATGCTCAAAGGTACCGTTGAGGCCCCGGACAAGATCGAAGGCGGGGGTGCCACCACCACCCAGTTCGAGAAGACCGTCATGTTTTTCATGGGAATGGGCTCGCTGGTTTTTGTCCCCATATTCAAGGGTATCACCCATTTGCCGCCCTACCTTGGTATCCTCTTTGCCCTCGGCGTCCTCTGGCTGACGGGCAATCTTCTCCATCGCCGGAAATCAGATGACGAGAAGGAACATCTCACCTTAACCAAGGCCCTGCGTAGAATCGACATGGCCTCGGTGGTGTTCTTTATCGGCATTCTGCTGGCCGTGGCCACCCTTTCCGCCAATGGCATGCTCCCGGCCCTGGCCCATTGGCTTGATGTCAAGCTCGGCAATCAGACCCTGATTGTTATCATTATCGGTATTGTCTCTGCCGTCGTCGATAACATCCCGCTGGTGGCCGCGTCCATGG
>JACDZH010000073.1 GCA_013426815.1 Paludibacter sp. | reverse complement strand
AAAATGTTTATGAATATTGTTGATAAACAAGCATATAATAAATTAATTCAAATAAAATTCTGATATTGTTCTAAAATCATTTTTCTAATTATTAATGTTTGTAATTTATTTTTTTTATATTTTACAGTTATGAAAAAACTATCTATTTTAAAATTTTTATTATCTTTTTTTTTTAGGCACTTCTCTATTGATCTCGTGTAATAATGTTGATTTGTCAAAAACTTCACAAGATGTGAGGTTAGATCAATCAATATCTATGCCTATAGGTGAGGCGAATGTAAGTATTATCGAATTGTTAGATAAACTCGACCCCAATAAGTTGATTAAAACTGTTGGAGATTCCATTTATTTTCAAGTTGAAGATAGTATGGAGTATGGTTTTGAAGAATTTAATATGTTAAAATCAGCTTTACCTTTTAGTAAAACCTTTCCACTTACAGCAGTTGTAATTCCAGCAGGAAATGGTCTATTTACGGTTGCAAGCAGTAATGAATATATTGACTTAAAACTTGATCCAAATTCTACTTCAACTCGTATAGATTCATCAAAAATATCCTCTGCAATAATAACAATTAAAATTGCTGTTACAAATCTTCCAACCTTATCTCCGTCAAATTTAAAGTTGACCTTAAATTTTCCCAAGATGTTTACTAAATTTGGAGGGGTGACTAATCAAGTAAGTCCACCAATAACAACTCCCACATTTGGACAGTCTTCAGATATTCTGATTTCTGAATTTACTATGGACAATGTCAGTGAAACTGGTACTCCAATAGGAATTAAGTTAGAGGTTAAACAAGGAGCTTCCCCGATTACAATTTCAGCAACATCAAATATAATGGTAGATATTAGTTTTAAAAAAATAGACTTTAAAGCTTTATATGGCAAATTTGAACTCAATTCAAAAGGATCTACATTATTAACAATTCCACTACAAATGTTATCAACTCTTCCAAATGGTTTTCACTTTGCAGATCCAAAAGTTGAATTAAGTGTTTTGAGTAATATTGGGTTTCCACTTAAATTCAATATTGATTATATACGTGCTTATGCAAAGAGTAATCCTTCCGATTATCTTTCTGCGGTATTCATTGATGGAACGAATTCAAAAGTTGAAACAATTAACAAATCGCCAAAACCTGGTCAGTATATTGTAAATAAACTAGCACAAGTTAATTCAACTAATGGAAGAACAGATTTACTTTTTATTAAAGATCCAAAACCTGATAATCTTGACTATAAATTTTCATTACAAAATGTTTCTGATCCAACCCCCAGTTTTATTATACCCGGAATGAAGTTAAAGGCTAATTATAAAGTTCAAATACCATTACAACTAAAAGCCGGTAGTCAGTTTGAACTATTGAATGATACTATTCAGGAGGCTGGAAAAATGATAACTAAATTAGAAAAAGGTTCATTTTTTCTAAACATTACTAATGGAATACCCGGAAAAATCACTTTTTCAATGAAATTCTTAAATTCAGCTGGGGTTCCTATTGTTGCTTCCATTAATGATTCTACATATAAAATTATTCCTCCTAAAGTAAAAGCAAATGGATTAATAGATAAAAGTGAACTAAGTAAACTTCAGCTTATAGAAGTTAAATTATCTGAATCGGATATAGTAAAATTGAAAGATGCAAAAAATATGGTTTTTACACTTTTATTAGATGGTAAGGATGAAAACAATGCAAACAAATTGATTTATTTTGACAAATCCAACTTTTTTAAGGTCAAATTGGGCTTGTTTGGAAAAGCAAGCACAACTCTTTGATAAATGAATAATAAAATAGACAAGTTATGAAAATGAAATTTATATACAAAATAGTTTTTGCTTTTTCTATAGGCTTTTCAGGGCTCACAGTTACAGCACAGCAAGTAAATACCATGTACTTCATGGAAAATGTACCAATTAGAAATTCCTTAAATCCAGCATTTCAACCTCTTGGTAAATTTTACATAGGTATAACTCCCTTGGGATTCACTCAATTTAGTATTAGCAATAACTCGTTGTCATTAAAAGATATAATTTATCCCGACGCCAATGGTAAACTTATATTATTTTTGAACGGAAATAAAGATTTACTTTACAATAATATTCAACCAACAATGTTGTTTCAGTCTAATTTACAGTTAAATCTTTTGGATTTTGGTTTCAGAGTAGGAAAATCATATATTAATTTTTCGATAACAGAAAAAGTAGAAGCACAACTTGGAATCCCTCAAGAATTTATGAAATTGTTGCTTTATGGAACACCCAATGCTTTGAATAATATATACAATTTTAAAACTTTGGGATTTGATGCCACCGTTTACACTGAAGCTGCTGTTGGTTTTTCGCGAAAAATAAATGATACATGGTCTTATGGTGCCAAATTTAAATTTTTGTATGGCTCTATGAACATTTCTACCGATAATCAAAATTTAAATTTAACAGCGGGATATGATAAATGGAAAATAAATGGTTTGGGTACTGCAAATTATTCTGGACCTTACGAATTACAAGGAAATACATTAAAATCAATTAAAATGATAGCTCCCACAACAACCGGATTTATACAACCTGCTGGTATGGGAGGAGGAATCGATTTGGGTTTCACATTTAAACCGATTAATAAATTAACTTTTTCAGGTGCAATAATTGATTTAGGTATTATTCATTGGTCTCAAAATGCAAGTAAAATAGATTATACAGTTGGTTATACTTTTAATGGATTGGGTAAAAATGACTTATTAAATGTGAAATATAATACAGATTTGAGTAATCGAATAGATTCATTAACAGCAAATCTAAAAGATTCCGTTAAAACTTCTATAACATCAAATTCGTATAATACTTATACTACCCCAAAATTAAATTTAGGTGTTGAGTACGGTTTTTTCAAGAATAAAATGAGTTTGGGTGTTCTATCTAGAACAATGTTTCATGATAAATCCTTAATTGAAGAAATTACTGGTTCTGTTAATGCCCATCCCAACGATTGGTTCAATTTGTCATTATCATACTCAATAATGAACAGTCGAATGAGTAATATTGGAGCAGGACTTGGGTTAAGAACCGGAATTATACATTGGTTCATGTCTGCCGATTATATTTCAATTGATAATGCATCATACAATATAGGTGGATTTAATGCACCTTTGCCTTATAATTCAAAGGGATTTAGTTTTGCTTTCGGAGCGCATTATGTATTTGGAAATAGAAAGGATGCCGATAAAGATGGTATTGTAGATGGTCAAGATAAATGCCCTGAAACTCCTTTTAGTGTTATTGTTGATAAAAAAGGATGTCCAGCTGATACTGATGGAGACGGTGTTCCGGATTATCTTGATAAATGTGCAAATACTCCTCCCGAAGCTTATAATAAAATTGATATAGAGGGATGTCCTTTTGATTTAGATGGTGATAGCGTCCCTGATTATCTTGATAAATGTGCTGATACCCCAAATGAAGCAATTGGACATGTCGACAAACAGGGATGTTCGCTCGATACTGATAACGATGGTGTGTTTGATTACCTTGACAAATGTGCAAATACACCTTCTGAAATTAATGTTGATTCTGTTGGTTGTCCATTAGATATGGATGGTGATGGTGTAGCCGATTACCTTGATCTTTGTTCTGATACTCCAATTGAAGCACATGGAAAAGTTGATAAAAATGGTTGTGCTTTGGATAGAGATAGTGATGCTGTATATGATTATCTAGATTTATGCCCAAATACACCTTTCGAAGCGCGAGAATTAGTTGATAAAAATGGCTGTTCATTGGATTCAGACGATGATGGTGTTCCCGATTATTTAGATAAATGTCCCAAAACATCTATTGATGCTCGAGGTATGGTTGACGAAAAAGGTTGTCCACGTGATACAGATGGTGATGGAATATCCGATTATTTAGATAATTGTCCAAAATTACCTGGAGTTGTTTCTAATAAGGGTTGTCCGGAAATTAAAAAAGAAGTGAGAACTTTATTTCAGAAAGCACTTCAAGGTATACAATTTGAAACAGGGAAAGCAATTATCAAGAAAACGTCTTATATTATATTGAATCAAATAGCTCAAGTACTAATCAATAATCCAACTTATTTAATTGAAGTACAAGGTCATACGGATAATGTAGGAAATAAAACTTCAAATTTATTGTTATCTGAAAAACGTGCAGTTGCAGTTAAAGATTACCTTATTAAAAATGGTGTAGCTTTAAAGCGAATTATATCTAAAGGTTTTGGGGACAGTATACCTGTGGCTGATAATAAAACTACGGCTGGAAAATCTAAAAACCGACGTGTTGAATTTGTTGTAACTTTCGAAGAAACCGACTTTAAATAAATATTTAAAGGAGTTGTGAAATCAACTCCTTTTAATTTTAAATAAAAATATTTGAAAGATGGTTGTTCTTTACAAGTGTTTTAATACTTTTACAAATAATCAAAAAACTTGCAGTAATGAACAAAAAAATTATGCTTTTAACTTATTTAAAATAACAAATGCCTTGAAGATGTGAGTTTAAATATTAATATGATATTATATTATGGGAAGAGCTTACGAATATAGAAAAGCGACAAAAATGAAACGTTGGGGAAATATGGCCCGCATATTTACTAAGTTAGGAAAGCAGATTACAATTGCAGTACGCGATGGTGGACCTGATCCGGATACTAATCCTCGTTTAAGGGTATTGATTCAGACCACTAAAAGAGAAAATATGCCCAAAGAAACCGTGGATAGGGCTATTAAAAAGGCAATATCAAGGGATGAAGCAGATTACAAAGAAATGGTTTATGAAGGATACGGTCCAAATGGTATTGCCATTGTTATAGAAACAGCTACTGATAATCCGACACGAACTGTTGCCAATATTAGAAGTTATTTAACAAGAAACGGTGGCTCATTAGGTACGAGTGGTTCATTACAGTTCATTTTCGATCATAAATGTGTTTTTAAAATTGCTCCAAAATTAGGTATTTCTCTCGATGACTTAGAACTTGACTTAATTGATTTTGGTGTAGATGAATTAGTAGAAGATGAAGAAAGTATTGTGTTATATGGTGATTTTCAATCATATTCATCAATTCAAAAATATCTGGAAGAGAATGGATTTGAAATTTTCAGTGCAGAATTTGAACGCATACCAAACGATATGAAAGAACTCAACGAAGAGCAAAAAGCTCAGATTATGAAGTTACTCGATAAAATTGAAGATGATGAAGATGTACAAAATGTTTTTCACAATATGTTAGAATAATACAGATTTAATTTTCAATAATTTAATGCCTACTGCAAAATATAATGTAGTAGGCATTTTTAATATATATTAATACTGTTCATTTTGATTTGGAAAAAAACCCGACTTTACATCGGCAACATAATGTTCAATTGCCTCATTCATAATAGCTTGTAAATTCGCATAACGTCGAAGAAATCGTGGTGAGAAATTTTGAGTAAGGCCAATCATATCATGTAGAACCAATACTTGACCATCAACACCTCCACCAGCTCCAATACCAATAACGGGAATAGTTAATTCTAAGGCAACCCGTTGAGCAAGTGCTGCAGGTATCTTTTCCAATACAATTGCAAAACAACCAGTTTCTTCAAGTAAATGTGCATCTCGAATAAGTTTTTCTGCTTCGATATCTTCTTTAGCTCTTACTGTGTATGAACCATATTTATTAATCGATTGTGGCATCAAACCTAGGTGACCCATTACTGGAATACCGGCACTTAAAATCCTTTTAACCGATTCAATAATTTCTTCGCCACCTTCTACTTTTAAGCAATCTCCATGGGTTTCTTTCATAATCCGAATAGCAGATGATAGTGCCTCCTTAGAATTTCCCTGATAACTTCCGAAGGGCATATCGACGACAACTAAAGCGCGTTTTACACCTCTTACAACCGATTTGGCTAAAAAAATCATCTGATCTAATGTTATTGGTAGTGTTGTTATATTGCCACACATAACATTCGATGCAGAATCGCCAACTAAAATTATATCAATTCCTGCTTGATCAACGATACTGCCCATGGTGAAGTCATATGCAGTAAGCATACTGATTTTTTCGCAGCGGTGTTTCATTTCCAACAAACGATGGGTGGTTACTCTTCTTGAATCTTCACTATGAATCGACATTTTATTTTTTACTTTTTATGTTTGATTTTGCAAAGATATATATTATTTTTTCAATTTACAATTTTGGCAATTTCAGTCATTTTTGGTGTAAGATTATTATTATTATTTTTCACCAACTCAATGATAATTATTTCTGTTTTAATACAAAGTTTATTTATCATAAGTTTTTCTTAATTATATCTAATATACTGAAGTAAAGTAACTTGTATGTGTTAAATTAGAAAATAATGAATTTATTAATACATATAAATATAGCAATAGCATATTTTTTCACTTTTAAAACTTATCTTTGCAGACTGTTTTTTATCTAACCTGATTTACTATGATTATGAATGAAAAATTTAATAATTTATTCAATTCCGATATCTTTTCACATTTAACAAATTTGAGATATATACCCCGTTGGGCTGTATTAATTGTTGATGCCATCATTTGCATGGTATCTTATTATATTTCTTATTATATTTCTTTAAGATTATTAAATGAATCATCAAGTTCGAGATTGTTTTCATTTGAAATTGGAATGGGGTTTGTATTGATATCTCAATTTGTTTTTTTCTGGATTTTTCATACCTATTCAGGAGTATTACGCTACTCCGGTTATGTTGATGCCGTAAAATTGTTATTTGCAGTTATTCTAAATTTGGGACTACTGTCAATGATTAATTTTGTGGTTTATGAATCAAGTTCAGTATACATATTTTTTTATACAACTTTATTGATTTATTCAATTCTTGCTTTTCTATTACTGTTTTGTTTACGATTAGGAGTAAAAACTATTTACGATTATTTTACTCAAAATTTAGGTCAAGTTATTCCTGTGATGATTTTTGGTACAAAATCAGCTGCCATTGGTATAGCAAAAATGCTTCGTTCATCTCTCGATAATAAATACAAATTAGTAGGTTTTATAGATAATGATAAAAATGCCACTGAACGAGTTATAATGGGCGTAAAAGTCTATAAATTAGATGAAAATACAATTAAGAAAATTGTTGTAAAAAAGGCAAAAGCAATAATAGTTTCCCCAGTTAAGCTGAAAAGTATCAATCTCGAAACTGACTTGGATATTTTCTTGAATAATAATCTGACAATACTTACTTCTCCACCTATGAGTATTTGGAAAAACGATATGCCTTCGATAAAACAAATTACAACAATTCAAATTGAAGATTTGCTTGAAAGACCAACAATTGAAATCTCATCAGAAAATATTGAAAAACAATTAAAATCAAAAGTAATTCTAATTACTGGTGCTGCAGGTTCAATTGGAAGTGAAATAGTACGTCAGATTATTAATTATAAACCAAGTTTAATAGTCTTACTTGATCAATCTGAATCACCTATGCATAGTTTGAAATTGGAAATGGATGAACAGTTTCCGAATCAAAATTTCAGTACCTTTTTGGGTGATGTAAGAAACAAAGAAAGGATGGAATATATGATGGATATGTTTCGACCTGATTATATTTATCATGCTGCAGCATACAAGCACGTTCCACTAATGGAAGATAACCCTGTTGAAAGTATTTTGGCAAATGTGAATGGAACTAAAATAATGGCAGATTTAGCTGTAAAATACAAAGTACAACGTTTTGTGATGGTTTCAACTGATAAAGCTGTAAATCCTACCAATGTAATGGGTGCATCTAAACGTATTGCAGAAATATATGTGCAATCGCTTTACCGTAAACTAGCATCAGAAGGCAATGTAACTACCAAATTTATTACTACACGTTTCGGAAATGTTTTGGGATCGAATGGATCTGTAATTCCTCATTTTAAAAACCAAATTGAAAAAGGTGGTCCGGTTACAGTAACACATCCCGAGATTATTCGTTATTTTATGACCATTCCAGAAGCATGTATGCTGGTGCTCGAAGCAGGTACAATGGGCGATGGTGGAGAAATATTTATTTTCGATATGGGTAGTCCGGTGAAAATTGTAAATTTAGCACGGAAGATGATTCGTTTAGCTGGATATATACCCGACGTTGATATTAAAATAGAATTCACAGGTTTACGTCCGGGCGAAAAATTATATGAAGAACTATTAAATCACAAAGAAACTACTCAACCAACTTATCACCCTAAAATTATGATTGCAACCGTCCAATTATATGATTATGAAGAGATTTCTGTTTTAATTGATGAATTGATACAATATAGTTTTCAGTGTAAAAACTTTCTTACTGTTTCTTTAATGAAAAAAATTGTTCCCGAATTTTTAAGTAAAAATTCTCAGTACGAACGTTTAGATGTTTGAAAAATAAATAGCTATAAATGACTGTTTACTAAACTTTTATATTTATAAGATATATGAACGTCATAATTGAGACTGTAAATAACTTTTAAGAAAAAAATAAATTAAAATACCACACTGGGTTTGTCTTTAAAGAATGGAGAAAACCCTAAACTCCTCAAATACGTTACATGATTTCTGTAGAACAACTTACTGTGGAATTTGGTGGATCACCGCTTTTTGATGAAATCAGTTTTCTAATTAATCCAAAAGACAAAATTGCATTAGTAGGTAAAAATGGTGCCGGAAAAACCACACTTTTACGTATTTTTTCAGGAAAACAAATTCCAACAAGAGGAAAAGTAACTATACCCAAAGACCTTACTATCGGTTACTTGCCACAACACATGATTCACAACGAGGGCACTACGGTGATGCAGGAAGCTGAGAAGGCATTCGAACATATTACTGATTTGCAAACCGAAATTGAACGATTGAATTTTGAACTTGCCGAACGGACTGATTATGAAAGTGATGAATATCATCACATTATCGAAAAACTCACATACGATAACGAGCATTTGCAAATAATTGGTAACGGAAGTTTTATTGGTGAAATTGAAAAAACCTTATTGGGCTTAGGTTTCATACGTTCCGATTTTAACCGTCAATGTGCTGAGTTTAGTGGTGGTTGGCGAATGCGTGTTGAATTGGCAAAAATTCTTTTACTTCGTCCTGATGTATTGCTACTTGACGAACCTACCAACCACCTAGATATTGAATCAATTCAGTGGCTCGAGAATTTCTTAATTACATCCAACAGTGCTATTCTTCTTGTTTCTCACGATCGTGCATTTATTGATGCAGTTACAGGTCGTACCATTGAAATTTCATTGGGTAAGATTTACGATTATAATGTACACTATTCCAAATTTCTTGAATTAAGAGTTGAGCGTCATGAACAACAAGTAAGGGCTTATGAAAATCAACAAAAACACATTCAGGAAACCGAAGAATTTATCACTCGTTTTCGTTATCAGGCAACCAAAGCGGTTCAAGTGCAGTCGAGGGCTAAGCAACTTGAAAAACTAGAACGACTGGAAGTTGACTTGGTAGATAACTCTCGTTTAAGTTTAAAATTTCCTCCTGCTCCTCGCTCAGGAAGTATTCCTGTAGAAATTGAACATTTATCGAAAGCTTATGGTGATAATCTGATTTTGGATAATATCGGCATGATTATCAACAGAGGTGAAAAAGTAGCTTTTGTAGGAAAAAATGGTGAAGGGAAAAGTACATTGGTAAAATGTATTATGGAACAAATAGCCTATTCGGGTAAACTGAAACTTGGACACAATGTGAAAATTGGTTATTTTGCTCAAAATCAAACTTCTTTGTTGAACGAAAACCTTACAGTTTTTGAAACTATCGATTATGTAGCAGTTGGTGATATTCGTACCAAAATCCGTGATATTCTTGGTGCGTTTATGTTTGGTGGTGAAGCTTCGGATAAAAAAGTGCAAGTTCTTTCGGGTGGTGAGCGTAGTCGATTGGCAATGATTCGATTGCTTTTAAAACCAGTTAATTTGCTTATTCTTGACGAACCTACAAATCATTTGGATATGCGATCAAAAGATGTGCTAAAGCATGCCATTAAAGCATTTGATGGTACAGTTATTTTAGTTTCCCATGATCGTGAATTTTTAGATGGTTTGGTAACCAAAGTGTATGAATTTGGAAACAAAAAAGTGAGGGAGCATTTGGGTGGTATTTATGATTTTTTACAATACAAAAAAATGGATACTCTTCGTGAGCTGGAAATTGCGGGTTCATTGAAACTGTTTGGCGAATCAGCAGATAAAACCCTCTCCGAAAATAAATTGAGTTACGAAGCTCGAAAAGAACAGAAAAAAAAAATAAAAAAGGCTGAAAAAGCGGTAGAGGAAATCGAGAAAGTGATTGCAAATTTAGAATTTGAAATTGCTGAAATGGATTTACAATTGGAAGCACCCGAAAAAGCATCTAATAATGAATACATTCAATTTTACCAAAGAAAAAAGCGAGAATTAGAAAAGAAAGTGTATGAGTGGGAGTTACTAAGCCAAGAACTGGAGGAATTAAGTACTATCTAGCATATTATCTTTTTTATAATGCTAAGCTGAAATCTAAAATACAAAACCTTTAAATTCTTAAATAATTTCAAGCCATGCAAACCTTATATTTAATACCAACTTCGCTGGGCGATTGTTCTTTCGACCGAATTTTACCAGCATTTAATACTGAAATTGTAACTAATTTGAAGTATTTTATTGTTGAGGATATACGTACTGCAAGGCGTTTTCTAAAAAAAGTGAATCCGTCTATTGAAATTGATGAACTTACTTTTTTTATTCTCAATCAACATACTACTCCGGAAGAATTGAGTGGCTTTCTACGTCCAATGTTCCATGGAAATGATATGGGAATTCTTTCCGAAGCAGGTTGTCCTGCAATTGCCGATCCGGGCGCCGATGTTGTCGAAATGGCTCAAAAAAATAATTTTACGGTTGTTCCACTAATAGGCCCCTCGTCAATTTTATTATCACTTATGGCATCAGGCTTTAACGGACAAAGTTTTGCTTTTTTAGGATATTTACCAATTCATCCATTAGAAAGAGCTAAAATGTTGCGAAAAATAGAAACCAGGGCTTATTCCGAAAATCAATCTCAGATTTTTATCGAAACGCCCTATCGAAATATGAAAATGTTGGACGAAATTATACAAACCTGTCAACCTTACACTCGTCTCTGCATTGCTGCCGATTTAACACTTTCATCAGAATTTATTAAAACAAAAACAATAAAGGACTGGAAAACTCAATTACCGGATTTAAATAAACGTCCCTGTATATTTTTGATTTATAAGTAGTTATAAATAAAAAAAGTACAAATTTTTGAGAAAATTATTTTTATTAGAATTGAAAATATTTAAAAAGTTTAAATTCTCAACATTTTATAGTTTTCAATATTTTTACGAAATTTGCTATTGATAATCTACTTTGAGAATTCTTAATAATCCCAGCATTAGAAAATAAATGTTATGACAACTACTTGTAAAAATTGTAATCAGAATTTCAAAGGACACTATTGTAATAACTGTGGACAATCTGCTAATACAAAGGAAATTACTTCAATCTATCTTTGGCATGAAATTGTACATGGAATACTGCATCTTGACAATGGAATTTTATATACTACCATAGAGTTATTTTCACGACCAGGATTTACCATTCGAGAATATATTGAAGGCAAAAGGGTAAGACATTTTAAACCAGTTGCATATATTTTTATTCTATCTACATTGTATGCTTTACTAGCACATTTTTTAAATGTTGGAATTTTTGTTGATGAAATTATTCCTAAAATACCTGATATAGGGCATCATAAGGTTATGAGAATTTTACAGATGATATTGAATATTTTTATTTGGTTTAGAGATCATTATGCATATTCTACGTTATTATTTTTACCTGCTTTTTCGTTGTCAACCTATTTGGCATTTAGAAAAAATAATTATAGTTACTTAAAAACACATGGTTTTAAATGCATATTTGGCAGGTCAAAGGACAGTTGTATTTATTGTATTTTTACCGCTTTTTATAATATTTAAGAATGAAAATGCAACATCAATAATTCAAAATATAGAAACCATAACATGGATAAGCTTAATGACTTGGTCATTTGTTCAATTTTTCAACAAAAATACGTTGATCAAAAACTTAAAGCTAACACTAATGACTTACTTGTATATGGGATTTCAGGTTATAGTAATGGCGTTAGTTGTGCTTTTTATTATTTTGATTGACATTTAGTAAATTGTTTTATTGTATTAAAGGATATATTATTAAAAATGATTTGAATTTCTAATTTCATTTTTTGTAATAATTAATATGAAATAATTATTGAAATGTTTTGTAATTAATGTCCATCTAAACAGTCATGTAACGCATAATTAAATACTTTTAACTACTTAAATCTACTTTGGCAGATTAAAGATTAATTTTCAAGGAAAGATATTTAAAAGAATAGCAACGTAGATTTAACGGATAAAGCAGATTAAAACAGATATAAATTAAAAACACATATAATTCGGATTTAAATTTTGACAAGTCAAAATTAGGATGAAATAAAGAGACACTATAACTTCATTCTGCAAATTTCATTTATGAAATTTTTTAATCTGTGTTTAAATCAGTTATCATTTCAAAAAATAATCCGCTAAATCCACGTTACTATTTCTTTTAAGATAAATCTGTCAAAGTAGAAATAAAGTGTATTTTAATGAATATTTTTGATTTGTAGATTATTATCAAGCCTTTTTTTGCAATACCAACATGTTTTATGAAATTGTTCAAAAAATATAACTTATTTTTCACACAATTTAAATTCAAATTTTTTTAATAAATGAACATTATGCATAAAAAAATTGAGCCAAAACCCCTCACGCTTCAATCCCTTATAAATAATTCAATTAAAAATTTCAGTAATTTGCCGGCAGTTTCTTTTGTTCATGGAACTCCTATAACTTACGCTGAATTAGGGAAAAAGATGGAAGAAGTCTCTACGATTTTGTTTTCATTGGGATTAAAAAAAGATGACAAAGTGGCATTATTGGGTCATAATATGCCTAATTGGGTGATTGTTTATTTTTCAGTGGTTGGTAATGGACTAATTGTAGTTCCCATTTTACCCGATTTTACGCGCGAAGAAATTGAAAATGTGATGGTTCATTCCGAATCGAAAGTATTGTTTGTTAGTGAACGGTTATCTTCCAAGGTTATAAATTTGGATTTGCCGTTTCTTGAAGCTAAAATTTTGATTGATAATTTAACCATAATAAGTGGAAAAAATGAGACTTTAAGTGAAGCAAAATTACCCAAAATAAAAGTTAATGAAGAAGATATCGCTGCAATTATTTACACTTCAGGTACAACAGGTCGCTCAAAAGGTGTTGTTTTATCTCATAAAAGTTTGACTTTTATAGCAATGCAATCATATACTTTTCATGCAATTAAAAGTTCAGATGTTTTTTTATCATTGCTTCCCTTGTCGCATACTTACGAAAACACAATTGGTATGTTATATCCAATCATGTATGGAAGTTCTATTTTTTACCTCGAAAAACCACCAACATCAGCTGCACTTTTACCAGCTTTAACAAAACTACGTCCTACTATGATGCTTTCGGTGCCTCTTATTATGGAAAAATTATATAAAAGCCAGATTCAATGCAAGTTTAGTACCAATAGATTTAGACGTATTATATATAAAACAACTCTATTCAGAAAATTAATTCATCGTATTGCCGGAAAGCGCCTTTATAAAACATTTGGCGGTCGATTGGCTTTTTTTGGAATTGGTGGTGCTAAGCTCGATTCGCGTGTTGAACGTTTTCTCAAAGAAGCCCGATTTCCTTATGCTATTGGATATGGACTTACCGAAACTGCACCATTACTTGCCGGTGCAGGAGTACATCAAACCAAATTACACTCTACTGGTTTTGCTGTTCAAGGGGTTGATTTAAAAATTAATCTTCCCGATAAAAAAGGTATTGGTGAAATATGGGCAAAAGGACCAAACGTTATGAAAGGTTATTACAAAAATCCAGAAGCAACAAGCGAGGTTATGTCAGAAGGTGGTTGGTTTCATACAGGTGATTTTGGAAGATTCGATTCTCATAAAAGACTATATATCAAAGGTAGGATAAAAAATACAATTGTGGGAGCAAGCGGTGAAAATATTTATCCCGAAGATATTGAGACAGTTATCAATAATCATAAATTTGTAGTGGAATCATTGGTGATTGAAGAAGATGGTTACTTAGTGGCAAAAGTGTTGTTTGATTTGAATAATATCGAAAAGGGTATTGAACATTTGAAATCTGTTATTGAAGCTAAAAAAGAAAAGGGACGAAAAGCAATTCGTGAATTAGATGAAAAGCAGCATATATGGTCTCAGAACTTTATGAAAGAAGTAAATGCAAAACTAAACAGAGTATCACAAATAAAACGGGTTGACATTATGGAAGAACCTTTTGAAAAAACAGCTTCTCAAAAAATCAAACGGTTTTTGTATATCAAGAAATCAATAAAACCACCGAAAGGGAAATAATTAGAGTGTGTTTTTTTAGTCACAAAAGTGTTTAAAAATTTGTGTATATAA
>JACDZH010000072.1 GCA_013426815.1 Paludibacter sp. | reverse complement strand
CTACATAATTTAAGAATCACGCTGAATAACAGCGATATATAATATTAATCGAAATGAAGTCTAATCTCTATTGGTTGTTTAATATTAGTAATTGCTGGAGTAGTCATTACGTTAAATGCAAATATGGAACAGAAAAAGGTGATGGTTAACGAAGCGAAGCAAAAACCATTAACTGTGGTGAAAACTGTTAGAGTTGGTATGAAAACACTAATTAAATCTCTGACATTGACAGGTATACTAAAATCAAATCAAGAATTAGAAATTATTTCAGAAACAGAAGGTAAAATAACAGAATTGAAATTTGAATTGAACCAAAAAGTAGTCGAGGGTCAGGTACTGGCAAAAACATATGCAGAAACAAAAATGGTTCAATACCAGATAGCTGATTTGAATTTCAAAAAAGCAAAACGCGATTTTGAACGTTATGAAGCTCTTTTCAAAAACAATAACCTTTCGGAATTTGAATTGGAAAATGCACGTTTTCAAATGCAAAATACCCAACAAAACCTTATATTAGCACAGCATTTAGTTGATTTTACATCCATCAAAAGCCCTATCAATGGAACAGTTACTCAAAAATTAGTTACCAACGGAAAAGTATTAACACTGGGAAGTCCAATAGCTGTAATTACCGATATTTCGAAACTAAAGTTGTTTGTGAATATATCTCCTGTGGATATTAATATTGTGAAAGTTGGACAAAAGGTAAGTATTTCAATTCCTGATAGACAAAACGAACAATTTATAGGCATAATCAAGTCAATAAGTGTTCAAAGTAATCAAGCTGGAAGTTATCCAATTGAAATTTGTATGGAGAACAATCTTAAAAAACCTCTTTTAGCAGGAATGAATGCACAAGTAGTTTTTACTGAGAATCATTTAAATCAAGTGTTAGTAATTCCTCGTCTTGCAGTTGATGGAAATAAAGTGTGGGTAGTTGAAAACAATGTAGCTATTGAAAAAATCATAAAATGTGGCGTTGAAAATGGAGAATATATTGAAATTGTAAATGGACTTACACCTGGAGATCAGGTAATTATTATGGGACAAAATAATATTACTAACAATCAACTTGTTAAAATCAGAAATTGAATAATCATTGATTTTTTGTTAACTGCATACTCTAATAAATTAGACATTTACACAATGACAATTACAGAGCTTTCAATAAAAAGACCTATTTTAATTGTTGTCTTTTTTTTAATAATAAGTTTGCTAGGAATATTTGCTGTTAGGCAATTGAAATATGAACTTTTACCCAAAATAAATGCACCATACATTACTATTGTGTCAGTTTATGAGGGAGCTTCACCCGCGGAAGTCGAAAATTCAATTACAAAAAAAATAGAAGATGCTATTTCGAGTGTAAGTAAAGTAAAACGAATTACTTCACGCTCCAACGAAGGTTACGCCATTATTTCCATTGAATTTATTCAAGACACCGACATTGACATGGCTATGCAAGAAGTACAACGTCAAGTAAATCAGGTAGTACCTCAATTCCCTAATGGAGCAAAAAGTCCCGTAATTGATAAATATTCATTAGCCGATTTACCTATTTTACGTATAGCAGCTTCTTCAAAAATGAATGAAAATGAATTTTACAGGTTACTGAAAGATCAAATTAAACCCCGTTTGGCACAACTCAGTGGTGTGGGCCGAATTCAATTGGTAGGTGGTAATGAAAAAAAAATAAATATTTTAATCGATGAACAAAGACTGAAATACTATCAAATGCCGATTTTAGCTGTTGTTCATGCTTTACAAAAAGCAAATCTAGAAATTCCGATTGGTAATATCAAAGACAAAGACGCACAATTTGGATTACGAATTAACGGAAAATTTACACAATTTGAAACCATAGCAAATTTGGATATTGCCTTATTACCCGATGGTAGTAAAATAAAACTTAAAGACATTGCTAGAATTGAAAGCGGGGATAAAGATACACATACAGTAACTCGCCTGAACCAAAAAAATGCAGTTGGTATAGTGATACAAAAGCAATCAAATGCAAATGCAGTTGATGTAGCCGAAAAACTAAGAAAAGAATTAAAAACAATTGAAACTGAATACATAACTGAAAGAATTCAATTCGAAGTAGCTGCTGACAGTTCTGATTTTACCCTCAAAGCCACCGATACAGTTTTTCATGATTTAATAATTGCTATTGTGTTGGTTGCTTTGGTAATGCTAGTATTCCTACATTCGATCCGAAATTCGTTGATAGTTATGTTGGCTATTCCAACTTCACTGGTATTTTCATTTATTGGAATGTGGGCAATGGACTTTACCCTTAATCTAATGACATTGCTAGCTATGAGTTTGGTAATAGGTATTTTGGTAGACGATTCCATTGTAGTGCTTGAAAACATTTACCGTCATTTGGAAATGGGCAAAGACAAAGTGCGTGCATCTATTGCTGGTAGAAATGAAATTGGTTTTTCAGCACTTTCTATTACCTTGGTTGATGTGGTGGTCTTCTTGCCTTTAGCTTTTGTTCCAGGCATTACTGGTGGATTGGTAAAGGAATTTGCTTTAGTAATCGTTTCATCAACGTTAGCGAGTTTGTTGGTTAGCTTCACCCTTATACCAATGCTTTCGTCACGATATGCAAAATTAGAACATTTCAGTTCGAATAATTGGTTGGGATGGTTTTTTACTTTTATTGAGAAACAATTGAGTAAACTTACCTTTTATTATGGCTTGTTGCTAAAGATTGGATTAAGAAATCGTTGGGTGATTTACATCATTGCGTTTGGGTCATTGTTTGCCAGTGTTATTTTGGTTACCAATGGCATTATAGGTGGCGAATTTTTACCTCCAGCAGATAAAGGCGAAATTTCTGTAATAATAGAGACACCTGAAGGTTCAAAATTTGATGAAACAAATTACATTGCAAAAAGAATAGAAAAAAAACTATCGAAACTTCCCGAAGTTACGCGTATTTTCAGTACTGTTGGCGTATCCAACGATCCTTTTTATGGTCAAATTTTAGGTGATAATCAGATTGAATTATCGGTTTTACTTGTTGATAAAACGGAACGTAACAAATCAGTAATAAAACTATCACAGCAAATTTGTGACCTTGTTTTGCAGGAACCAGGGACAAAAGTGAAGGTTTCGCCTATAGGTATAATCGGAACTGAAATGGTTCCAATTCAGATATTAATTAGTGGTGCCGACCGTGAAAAGGTAATGCAATATGCGAAATCGCTAAAACAAAACGTAAAAAAAATAGATGGAACTGATGATATTCGTCTTTCGGCAATCGAAGGAAAATCTGAATTAGTTATTCAAATTAACCGCGACCGCTTAGCTAGCTTAGGTTTGGAGCTTGTAGATGTTGCTACTTCGTTACGAGTGGCTCTTACAGGATACGATGAACTAAAATTCAGAGAAAATAATACAGAGTATCACATACGATTTCAATTGCAAAATATCGACCGGAATAGCACAACTCAAATAACTAACCTTAGTTTTATCAATAATCGCGGTGAAGTTATTTACCTGAATCAAATCGCCACCATTCAACGTATTACCTCACCAAGTGTATTGGAACGACGCAATAAAAATGCTTCAGTAATTTTGTTTTCAAAAACGATTGGAAAAACTGTGAACGAAATTGGAAATGACATTGTGCAAATGGTTACACAAAACCCACCGCCGATTGGTGTGAATGTGAGTTACGAAGGAGATATGGAAATGGCAGATGACTCATTTTTTTACCTTTCATTGGCACTTATAGCAGGAATTACATTTATGTTCTTAATCATGGTTGCTTTGTACAATTCGTTTTTGTACCCATTTGTAGTGTTGTTTTCAATACCTGTGGCACTTACAGGAGCTTTATTGGCACTTGGTTTGACCATGAAATCGTTGAATGTGTTTTCAATATTCGGTGTGATTATGATGTTAGGACTTGTAGCAAAAAATGCCATTTTGATTGTTGATAAAACCAATGAAATGAAATTTAATGATAGAAATGTTTTGTATTCGCTTTTAACCGCAGGGAAAACCCGTTTACGTCCAATTTTGATGACAACCTTGTCTATGGTGATTGGTATGTTGCCTTTGGCTTTGCAAAATGGAGCAAGTGCTGAATATAATTCGGCTTTGGCATGGGTACTTATTGGCGGGCTAAGTAGTTCAATGATTTTTACTCTTTTTGTAGTACCATCCATTTACTTAGAACTTGACAGACTAAAAGTTTGTTTTAGTAAAATTTTCAATTCAACATCTCAAATAAATATTAAAATTAGTAATAAAACACTACTAATAGCTTTTGGGATAATTGTATTAGCAACAGCAAACGCACAAAAAACACTAAGCTTGAAAGAAGCAGAAAATTTGTTGGTTACTAAAAATCCTGAATTAATGATTAAAAAACAAGAAATTGAGAAATCAACATGGCAAATAACTGATGCTCGAAGTATTTATCTGCCTTCATTGAATTTCAGTTCTACCTATACATATAATATCAAACCACAGGTTTTTTTCTTACCTGCTACTTTTTTTAATTCTACTGCAAATCCTGATGATTTCGCTTCAATTGAAGCTAGTGCTAAGAATGTATATCAAGCCAATTTAACCCTTGAAATGCCCCTTGTACAATTTCAAAACAAAGCAATACTATCTAACGCAAAACTGAATAAAGAGAACAAAGTTTTGAATTATCAATCGGCTGAAAAACAGAAGATTTCGGATATACGCAAAACCTATTATTCAGCACTTTTGGCAAAATCGCAAATCGATTTTTGGACCGAAAACAACAAACAGCAATTACGCATTTTGGAGGAATCGAAACAACGTCTACATCAAGGCTTGCTCAACGAAACCGATACTTTGCAGATATTTTTGCAGGTAGAGAATATTAAACCTAATATCCTGAATGCAAAAAACGATTATCAACTTGCAATCAGACAATTGATATTGTTGCTCAATTCGAATATTGATGAAAACATCAGCTTAACAGATAGTTTAAGTTGGACTCCTTCAATTCTATTGTACGAAAATAGCAAATTAGAAAATCGAACAGATATTCAGCAATTATACCTGCAAACCAAAATATTAGATAACAACTTGAAAATCGAAAATGCCAGCATTCTGCCTAATTTGCAACTGGTTGCACAACATTCACTTGTAACGCAATACAAAAATTTTGAGTTTAATAAATATCAATTGATAAATGCCGATTTCGTTGGTTTGCAATTGACTGTTCCTATTTTCAATGGTTATAGAAATCTAAGCAAGATAAAACAAGCTCAAATTTCACACAAACAGGGTGTTGAAACTTTAGAGTATACAAAAAAACAAGCAAATTTTGAAGTACAAACATTTATAACAAACCTACAAAATATCTCAGCACAATTAGTTAATCAAGAAAAGATTAATTTGGCAGCATACCGTTATTATCAATTGGTTTACAATCAATGGAAACAGGGTTTGGTAAAACAAAGTGATTTGCAAAGTGCACAACTCTCAATACAACTTGCAAAATTAAATCAGTTTGGATTGATATATAAATATCTAATTACCGAAGCCGAATTAAAAAGAATAAAAGGTTTGTAATTAATTTATATTTTCGCTCTGATTCTACTTAATGTTTCGAGCGTTATACCCAGGTATGAGGCAATGTACGAAAGAGGGACAAATTTTACAATAAGTGGTTCCCGTTCTAATAAACGTTGGTAACGTTCAGCGGCAGTTAAAAATTGCAATGAGTAAAGCCGATCTTCAAGCCAGAGTGCATAAAATTGAGTGATATTTAGTTCAATCTTTTCAAGTTGTGTAAATTTCTGTTTTAGTTTTTCAAATTCTAAAACCGAAATGGCATATATTTCACAATCAGTAACTGCTTGAATATATTCGCGGCTTGGTTCGCTCAGAAGACTGCTTCTTAGTACCACAGATATATCCAATGGCAATGATAATGTCGTAATTACCTCATTTCCGTCTTTCAAATAGTAATTACGAAGTATACCAGACTTCGAAAAATAAATAAATTTGCAATACTCTCCTTCTTTTAATAAAAATTGGTTTTTTCTAAGGAGATGTAGTTTTACAAAATTCTTAGTATTCTCGGATTCACTTAATTTCGAAATTTCAATAAATATCTGTTCTATTTGAACAGCATAATTGTAATAAAAATCTTTTATTTCAGTCATTTCTTTTCTTAAAAAATGGATATTTTATAATAGTAATATCGTTATATGTTCACAGTACTTTTTTGGAACATAACGACCAAAATTATGTTCATTTGAGGTTTGGGAGAGTATTTGCTGACTTAAAACGGCAAAAGTAAATGCGAGAAAAAGAATTGATAAATGCATATAAAACCACTAATGAACAAAGCTGATTTACTTGATAGCTCTTAGATATTTGAATTTGCTTTTTTTCGGTGATTAAACACATAATCCTTAGTTATGAAACATTACAAAATCGTCACAAATTAATGAATAATTATAATATTTCAAGGTCAAAAAATGTTGTCTCTATTCATTTTAATTTTGCAAATCAGCAATTACTCTATGGACAAAGTATTCGGAAAAAAACTTTTCTTAAGTTCTTGTTGTTGCTTTTAATGGATTGATTTGGATTCTCCTCTTAACAAAATATAATTACTATTAATTTGGAAATCTATTTTCAGATGACCTATTGACCTATCATTGTTACAATAATAACTCTAGGCTCAATTCTTAAATACTAATAATTTTTAGTTTAATTTACCAATTGTTTACGTCACAGATATAGACTGGTGTTCGAGTTTTTTTAACCAATCAAATGGTATTTATCAATCACTTTAAATTCAATTTTGAATCTGTGGAAAAAACTGTATTGTTTCTTTTAACAGTAGTATCGGATAAAACAAATTTGATTTCAGTTCCAATTCTTTGCTATGCATCATCCCTTTGCAAACAAATATCTTACCAATACTATTCTCACCAATGTGGTTGCGAAAATGAACAAAATCACTTTGAGTCAAATGGAAAGATTTATTCGAAGCAAAACTAAACAATAAAAAAATTTATGGTAACAAACCATTAAACGAATTGGAACACCGAGAGATAACTTATGCGAAAAATAAATTGATTCCTCTTTCCCAAAATAAAAATTAGTCAATACGCTGCGTCAAAAAAAACCAACTCATGATTCATATAAGTAAAGTTCTCAAACAGTATGTGAAATATATATAGTTGTTAATTTTTTGGTAATAATTTATCGTAACTTGCAGACAACTATAATACAAAGATACAAAATATTGCAAATATCTACATCTAATTAAAAAAGATATTTTATTGATAAATTGAAATATAATTATAATGAAAAACTAAATAAAACGCTTATTCATTTATTTAACACTTACAAAAAGAGAAACTGTATTAACGATAAAATGTGCTCTATAACGTTTCGGGTGGGTAAATTCATTTCATAAGATATAGACACATAGTAATAAAAAGTAAAAGAAAACATAGTAACACATAGATTTTTTGTTTATTCAAAAATAAATGGAAGACCAAATTATATTATTGGGTTACAAAAAAAATAACAAAGTTAATATACTATGTATACTTCTCCATTTTACAAAAAAAACTATGTGCAACTATGTGTTTTAAAGTATGATTTACTATGTGTCGAATTCTTTTTATGGTGATTCTTAGTATATACCCACCCAAAACTTTACAGAGCCATAAAATGAGTTGTTAGTGGCTTTATTAACAATTAATTTTGAGGTCTTTGTAACAAACCACTGCAAATAAACCAACATGAGAAAATTAATTGACTTAAGTAAATAACACTACAAAAAACTATTGAAAATCTAATACTTACGTAAATTTTGTCAGTATACTTTGTTATTGAACAGTTTACCTTTTTGCAGATTTGCGGTTACCAAAATTGCTGTATGGTTTTCCGTTTCTTGGGGAGCCATTTTTGTTCCCGGTGGAATTGGCTGATTGTCCGCGCAATTCTTTAGATTTTGGATTGGGATTTGATGAGCGGTCTGTCTTTTTAGTTTGTTTCGCGTTTCGCGTTCCGCGTTCCGTGTTCCGTTTTTCAGGCTGTGGGTTTCGGGTTTCAGGTTTCGGGTTTTGTGTTTCGTGTTGTGGGTTAGAATTTGCCAAAGATGCCATAACTTCAGTGATTTCATGAGCTTGAAGTTGTCGCCATTCGCCAAGTGGTAAACCTTTCAGATTAATATTCATGATGCGAATTCGCTCCAATTTCACAACTTCATATTCAAAGTATTCGCACATACGACGGATTTGGCGATTGAGACCCTGAATTAAAATGATTCGAAAAGTATAAACTGATTCTTTTACAACTTTGCATTTTTTGGTTGTTTCGCCTAACATGGGAACACCATTGCTCATTCTTTGAATAAATTCGTCGGTAATCGGTTTATTAACAGTGACAAGGTATTCTTTTTCATGTTTGTTACCGGCACGTAGAATATTATTTACAATATCGCCGTTATTAGTTAAAAAGATAAGTCCATGTGAATCTTTATCCAGCCTGCCAATAGGGAAAATGCGTTCGTGATAGCCAATGTAATCGATAATTGAGTCTTTTACACCAATTTCGGTGGTACTGATAATTCCAACCGGTTTATTGAATGCCAGAAAAACAAAGTCTTCACCGACTTTTGCTGCTATCAAATTGCCATTTAACAATACTTTATCTTTTGCAGAAACCTGATCGCCAATACTTGCTCTATGTCCATTTACAAATACATGACCTTGTTCAATGTATTTGTCGGCTTCGCGACGTGAACAAACACCGCTGTCGCTGATAAATTTGTTTAATCGGATAGTTACGGTCATTGGAGTTTGAAAGGTTTGAAAAGTTTAGATAGGTTTTAAAATATAAAGCAATTCGCTCATTATCATGGCAGTTGCTCCCCAAATTTCGACATTATTAATTTTGTAAAATGGTGCGTTTATTTTAATTCCAAGTGACTGAGATACAAATTCTTTTTCGCTGATAACGTTTTCCTTGAAAAAATCTTCAATCGGAACTTCGATTAATGATTGTACTTCTTTTTTATCTAAAACGAATTCAGGTTTTTGAGCGAAATAACCTACAAAAGCTTTTACCAAAAAATTGCAGAGTGGTATAAACAAATCAGATAGTTGTCCGATAATCTCAATTTTACCTGACTCAACCCCAATTTCTTCGTATGTTTCGCGCAAAGCAGTATCATCGTATCCTTTGTCAATCGCTTCCTTTTTTCCTCCCGGAAACGAAATTTGTCCGCTATGAGCTCCTTCATATTCACTCCTTTGAATGAAAACGGTTTTCAATTGTTCATTCTCGGGAAAAAGCAGAATTAACACAGCACTTTGTTTTGCCAAACAGATCATATCCTGCATGGTTTCCAATTCTTTAGCTCTTTGTGCAGGTGCCATTTTCAAGTGGTAGTTTGTCGGTGACAAAGGTTGGTGAAATATCTGTTTTAAATCATTTTTACTGATTAACATGATGTTGAAAAATATGTCATGCTGATTTTGCAGGTTAAGTTTGAAAGTAGATTTTAATAAAAACTCTTTTGGTGTTTATGTAACCAAAAGAGTTTTGAGTTTACAGCACTCACAGTTTTTTTGCATTTTGAAACGGTTTCTGTATTTTTACACAATTAGTTTTTCAACTTCTTTTTTTAAAATTGGAAGATGTTTGATGATAATATTCCAAATCTGAACATTCTCAATTTCATCGTAACCATGAGTTAGCTTGTTGCGGGTATCCACAATTTTTCGGGAGTTTGAAATTGTGATGTCAGGATATTTTTTCAGCAATGAATCCATTGCTTCACCAATCGTGATCAAATTCCTTTCAACTGCATCTAGTAGTAAATAATTTGAATCGTATACAATAAAGTCCTTATTTTCACCAATATAGTTGTCAATATTTTCAATACAAATCAAAATGTCTTTGATAATTTTATTAGTTGAATTGACAATAGATAGGATATTTTGTTGCATTTATTTCACGAATAAAATATGGATTTTTGAGTGAACGTTCGGTTAAAATATCAATATTGGGTTGCAATAAATCTTTTAACTCGTATTCCAAATCCCACAAATGCTCTCCTGCATCAACCGGATCTAATCCATCCTGCAGATTTATCAAAAAATCAACATCACTATTCGCGTCAAATTTTTCGGTAAGTACCGAACCAAAAACAAAAGCATTTTTAATTTTATGTTTTTGTAAAAGGTCTTTAATTTGAGGCATTAAAGCTAAAATTGTTGGATGATGCATACTATCATTTGTTTATTATTTTGCAAATATACAACATTCTTCTTATTGACAAATTACACATCCCTCGCATTTTGACAATTCTCCACGTAAACGTTTTTCTACCAGTATCTTAATTCTATCTTTCAAAGCTTCTATACGGATATTTTCGATCACATCGTTGGTAAAAGCAAACATGAGTAACAATCGTGCTTCTTTTTCGGAAATACCGCGCGATTGCATATAAAATTTTGCCGTTTCGTCCAAAGAGCCAATGGTGGCACCATGTGAACATTTCACATCATCTGCGTAAATTTCCAGTTGCGGTTTGGTGCGCATTTTGGCTGTTTTGCTCAATAATATATTCCGGTTGGTTTGGAATGCGGCTGTTTTCTGAGCATTTTTTGCCACATAAAGTTTCCCTGTAAATCCACCTTTCGACATATCGTCCAACACATATTTGAATAATTCGGTGCTATGGCAATTGGGTTTATTGTGAATGATAGAAGTAAAATTATCCACCTGTTGGTTTTTATCGGCTATCACCATACCACAAAGATTGGTTTCGCAATTTTCACCATCAATATCAATTTCTATCGTATTTCGGGTCTGACCGTTATGAAGTGTAATAATATTTGCCAAAACAGTAGAAGACCTTTGTTGGTCGATAAGTAAAGTGGAAAGATTGGTAGTTTTGGTATGAGTATTTTCTAATTTGTAATGCTCGTAAGTGGCATTTTCACCAACAAAAACTTCGGTTACCCGATTGGAGAGAAAACGTACATCGTCCACAGTATGGTCACAAACCAATAATTGAGCTTTGGCACCTTCTTCGAAAATAATCAGATTGTGACTATTTGCCATAGAATCGACATCGGAACGCATAATATTCACTAATTGCACCGGTTTGTCAAGTACCACGTTTTTAGGCACAAACATAAAGAAACCATCCTGAGCAAACGCACCATTAAACGCAATTAATCCATCTTTTTTGGTTGTACTGAGTTTGCCAAAGTATTGCTTTACCAATTCAGGATGATTTTCGGCAATTTGATTTAAACTCCCGATAATAACACCTTTGGGCAATGTTTTATTGCGGGCATCATTGACCGGATAAAAAGCATCGTTAACCACAAAGTAAAGATATGATTGAATGCCTGGCACATCGCAAGTAAACACTTCGTAAGGATTAACTGGTATAGGTATTCGGTTGATATTCAAACCATAATCAATCGAAAGTGCTGCTTTCAGATCGGTGTATTTATAGTTTTCTAACGCCACAGTTGGAAAATGCAATTCCTCGAAAAGAGCAAAAGCATCATCTCTAATGTGGTTCATCACAACAGTAGAATGCTTTTTAATGCTTTCGTGATGCGATTTGTATAAATCGATATAAGGAGACTCCCCAACCCCTCCGAAGGAGGGGCTTTTAGAGTTAGTTCCATCTATTAAATTTTCATTTTCCATTTCAGTTTTCTTTTTCTTTTTCTTTCTCTAATTCCCCCTTCGGGAGATTTAGGGGGCTTCTTCTACTTCTTTTTTTATCCAGTCGTAGCCACGTTCTTCGAGTTCATAAGCCAATTCTTTTCCACCGGATTTCACAATGCGACCATTGTAAAGTACGTGAACAAAATCGGGCACAATATAATCCAGCAAACGTTGATAATGTGTTATCACAATGCTGGCATTATCGGGACGTTTGAGTTTATTTACTCCGTTTGCCACTATGCGTAAAGCATCGATATCCAAACCTGAATCAGTTTCGTCCAGAATAGACAAACGTGGATCGAGCATAGCCATTTGGAAAATTTCGTTCCGTTTCTTTTCACCACCCGAAAAACCTTCGTTTACAGAGCGATTGGCAAGTTTATTGTCCATTTCCACCAATTCTTTCTTTTCGCGCATGGTACGTAAAAAATCTGTAGCCGAAAGTGGTTCGAGATTTTTATATTTACGATGTTCGTTCAGCGCTGAACGCATAAAATTCACCATGCTTACGCCGGGAATTTCCACAGGATACTGAAAACTCAGGAAAATTCCTTCGTGCGAACGATTTTCGGGTGATAATTCCAACAGGTTTTTACCATAGAAAGTGACTTCACCCTTGGTTACTTCGAAAGCCTGATTGCCTGTAAGCACAGATGCAAGTGTTGATTTTCCGGCACCGTTTGGTCCCATAATGGCATGAATTTCTCCCGGACGAACCGTCAAGTCTAACCCTTTTAATATTTCCTTACCATTGATATTGGCATGTAAGTTTTTGATTTGTAACATAATGACCCCTAGCCCCTAAAGGGGAACTAAATTAGTTTTGTTTATTTAATAATACTAACCCGAATCCCTAAATGGAAATTTGATTAGTATTGTTTTGTAATCCTGGTTTTAAAAATGCAACTATATTTATAAAGAATTAAGCTCCAAAATTTCACTCCACAAAAGCCCCCTTTAGGGGGTTGGGGGTTTATCCCACACTTCCTTCCAGTGTTATTTGCAGTAATTTTTGTGCTTCCACGGCAAATTCCATAGGAAGTTGGTTGAGTACTTCTTTGGCATATCCATTAACAATCAATCCTACAGCATTTTCTGTAGAAATTCCACGTTGGTTGCAATAAAATATTTGGTCTTCATTAATTTTCGAAGTGGTTGCTTCATGTTCCACAATAGCCGAATCGTTGTTTACTTCCAAATACGGAAAAGTGTGTGCTCCACATTTATCGCCCAATAATAAGCTGTCGCATTGAGAGAAGTTTCGGGCATTTTCAGCTTTCGGATTAATGCGTACCAAACCTCGGTAACTGTTGTGGCTTTGACCTGCCGAGATTCCTTTGGATAAAATATGACTGCTTGTATTTTTACCAATATGCAACATTTTAGTTCCTGTGTCGGCTTGTTGATGATGATTGGTAACTGCCACCGAATAAAATTCGGCAGACGAATTATCACCCAACAAAATGCAACTCGGATATTTCCACGTTATTGCCGAACCGGTTTCAACTTGTGTCCACGATATTTTTGAATTGTCGCCTTTACAAATTCCACGCTTGGTCACGAAATTGTAAATGCCGCCTTTACCATTTTTATCACCCGGATACCAATTTTGAACGGTGGAATATTTCACTTGTGCATTTTTCATTGCCACAATTTCCACTATGGCAGCATGCAATTGATTTTCGTCGCGCATAGGTGCTGTACATCCTTCGAGATAAGACACATAACTGTCTTCGTCGGCAATAATCAACGTGCGTTCAAACTGACCTGTATTGATGGCATTGATTCGGAAATAAGTTGACAATTCCATGGGACAACGAACACCTTTGGGAATATAAACAAATGAGCCATCGCTGAAAACCGCACAATTGAGTGTGGCAAAGAAATTATCGGTATATGGAACCACCGAACTCATGTATTTTTGCACCAAATCGGGATGATGTTCCACTGCTTCGCTGAAAGAGCAGAAAATAATTCCCATTTCAGCCAGACTGTCTTTGAAAGTTGTTTTAACAGAAACACTGTCCATTACTGCATCAACAGCCATTCCCGAAAGTGACATTCTTTCTTCTAATGGAATTCCCAATTTTTCGAATGTTTTGAGTAATTCAGGATCTACTTCGTCTAAGCTTTGAGGTGCATTTTTTCGGGGAGCAGCATAATAGGCAATACTCTGATAATCAATATCAGGAATGGTAAGATGTGCCCATGTAGGCAATTTCATTGTAAGCCAATGACGATAAGCTTTCAGCCGAAATTCGAGCATCCATTCCGGTTCGTTTTTTTTTGCCGAAATAAGTCTTACAACCTCTTCGCTGAGTCCTATGGGAATAATATCCGTCTCAATATCGGTAGTAAAACCGTATTTATAATCCGATTGGGTAACCTGGTCTAATATATTTGATGACATAAAATCAATTTATTAATTTCTAAAAGGAATCAGGACAGAATCAGCTCAACACAATCATCCCCGAAAAAAGACTGCAAAGGTACAAAAAAAATGCATTTTTTAAAGCAATTTTCTTTGCTTGGACACAGTAATCTACATAACACTCGTTAGCATATTATTGTTTTAGATACTACACTGATTAGTGTTGGTATAAATCTAACCCCCCATTGTAGAAAAGCAACACACTTCTAAAATTTTCAAAAGTTGCAATTATACCATTACTTATTTTGTTAACTGTAGTTATTCTTTTATCAGTTTACTTGCCCATCTGTTTCCAGTACATAAATCTATTTTAACGAATAATAATCCACTTGGCAATTCATCGATTGAAATATTTAATTCTTTATTTTGGGCTTTCACCGTTTTAATAAGTTGTCCTTGAACATTAAAGATTTCAATATTTGAAATGGATTTATCAGATTTTATATTTAATGTGTTATTGGTAGGATTTGGAAATACCTGTACAAGATGACCTGTTTTACGCATGACAATTATTAACACTTATAACAATCAAATAATCAATTAG
>JACDZH010000071.1 GCA_013426815.1 Paludibacter sp. | reverse complement strand
TCCTTGCCGTGGCAAATAACGATTGATCCTTTTCTAGGGGTGCTGAGTAGTTACGGTAAACTAAAAAATCCCCGCCCCCATAAATTGACAAATGTTTTAATAATAATATATTAATTAACTTTAAAAGTTTTTTAAGCTAAAGATGATGTTACTGGTTTTGAAAATTAAAAATGAATTTAAAAACAGTCAGCAGAGGAAGTGAAATTGACACAAATTCGCCATGTAGTTTCAAGTAATGAAATTTTGCAACACTAATGGTACAATACTCATCGTTTAATCTCACATTTTAAATCGTTAAAATACACAATCACAGGTTTATAAGGTGGAATTGTTAATATAAAAAAAGTATATGTTTTATGCTTTAAAAAGATGTTCAATATATTTGGTACAAATATTTAATCCATCCTGAACATGAACAGTTGTTACACCAAGAGCTTTTACAGTTTCGATATTTCTTTGTTCATCGTCAAAAAACACCAAATCATGTATCGAACAATTTGTTTTTTTTAAAATATTTAAAATATGAGTTTCTTTCTCTCCTGCATAAATTTCTTTGATTGTAAAATACTTATCAATATCAAACAATTGCAATAAATCATTTGCCCAAGCAGGTTCATGAGTTCGGGATGCTGCAGCAATAATATATTCGTGTTCTTTCAACTTTTTCAAAATTTCTCTTACATCCGGATACAAACGAATCCATCTACCTTCAGCATCAACTAACTTGCCCTCCTTATTCCATTTATAAGGAGGACAAGTTTCGCTGCAAAATGTATCACCTGCATTCCAAATTGTAAAATCAAGATCAAAAACAAAAACCCGAAAGTCGCCCATTATCAAACTTCTAATTCGATTCTGGATATGATATGGTCCTGATAAACTTCGTCTAATTCAACAAAATAACCACTCCAGCCCCAAACACGTACAATCAGATTTTTATGGTTTTCTGGATGTTTTTTGGCTTCAAGAAGTTTTTCTCTGTTCACTGCATTGATTTGTAATTGCTGTCCACCCATGTCCATAAATGATTTTACAAGCGAAGCTACTTTCGATATACTCTCAGAATTTCGGAAAATTGTATCGTGCAATTCAAGTGTCAACGGACCACCATTCACAATTTTCTGCATGTTAGGTTTCGAAAACGAACGGATAATTGATATTGGTCCATTCACTTTTGTATTCAAACTGGGTGAAAAATTGGCTGATAGTGGTTCTCCTTTTTTGCGTCCATCGGGCGATGCTCCAATTTCGTTGGCATGCCAAATATAATACATAGCTGAACCTGGTCCCGGACGAAAAACACCTCCACGTTCGTTGCGCAAATCTTTGCTTAAATCAGCAAACATATCCATTAATTCAACGGCAATGTCATCTACAAAATCATCATCATTACCCATTTTAGGTGCATCGTATTTTAATTTCAACCACAAACTTTCGTCGAATTCAAAATTGGTTTTTAAGCCATCAATCAATTGTAGCGGAGTAACTTCTTTTGTTTCAAATATATATTTCTTAATGGCTGCAAGCGAGTCAACCGAAGTAGAAATTCCGGTACCGTGAATTCCATAATTATTGTATTTATTACCCAACGAAATATCTTTACCATTTTCGACACAATTGTCCATTAACATTGATTGAAACGGAGAAGGCTCTGTATAGAGATTTCCTAATGCTGAAGTAATTTCAATTAATTTTATAGCCATTTCGTGCCGAACATGACTCATGAATTCTTCGAAATCTGTACTAGTTGTCAGGTATTTATCCACACAGTCATTAACAAGTTTGGTCATCGAAATAGCTGTAATATTGTCGATATCCATTCCTTTGTGAGGTATTATATATTCCCAACAAGCAGCCACTACATAAGTACGGGCATCTTCGAGACTATAACCTTTCGAAACTAATCCCGGAATAACCACATCATCATTGGAATATTGTGGGAAGCCTAACCCTTGTTTTGTTAGTTCAGTGCCAAATTCGTAAAGCTCCATTGGTGTATTTTTGTCCACTCGTAGATTAATTTTCGGATCGATAAGTTTCAACTCCAAACTGGCTTTCATACACATTTCTGATAGTTTATTGAATGCACTGTTACCATCTTTGTCAACACCACCCAACACCATACTTTGTCCGTTATCTCCCTGCTGCATACCAACATACAAATCACTGTCTTTATTGAACGAAAGGAAAAATTCTTCCAATAATTCAAAAGCACTTTCTTCGGTCAATACACCATTTTTCAGGTCGTTATCCAAATATTTAAACATGTATTGATCGAAGCGACCAACGGTATTGTGGTAATTACCCGCAGCCCAAAGTGTGAAATGAAGTATTCGGAAAAACTGTAATGCTTCGTGAAAACTGGTAGCTCCCTGAGCCGGAATTCGTTGGAGGGTATTGTAGATATCCATGCGACCTAATTCCTTAGCTTCCTGAGCGTAACGGGCTACAATTTTCTCAACATCAACAATTGACTGGTATACTGCATCTAAAAATTCAATTTCTTTAGTTTTTCCTTCGGCAGCATATTTTTCTTTCGCTTCAAGCACCTCTTTTTTGCGGAATTCAAAACCATGTGCAATAGTATATTCGTAATTAGCATTGATATTACTTACACGCCCCAACTCGTGAACATAATGTGATTTTTTAATATCTGTCCATTCATCTTTTGTAAAAATTTCGGGATGAATTGTAACTGTTTTAGTAAAAACAATAGTTTCCAATGGTAAAATAACCGGTTTTTCATTGGTTAAAACCCACGTCAAACGCTCTTTGGCTCTTTGAATATCGGAAAAGCCTTTCGTTTTCAACATCTCAGTAAAATCAGTAAATTCATTTTCACTAATTTGCTGACGATATTGATGATGTTTTTTTTGTAAAACATCATCTAACATTTTTTTAATTCTGTTGGTCATAATTTATTTGCTTTAATATTATATTTTTCAAAAATTTCTGTTCTTATAGCAACTTCCTGATTTACATCAAATCCGGGGTTATATTCTTTTTTAACCATAGCATATTTTGCAGGTGCTGTTTTATGATAAGGAAGTAAATCAACTCCCAAAAGATTTTTTGCTCCCACAAGTAATTGAGCTGTTTTTTCGATATTCTCCACCGTATCGTTTACTCCAGGCATAAGTGGAATTCGAATATAAAACGGTTTCTCTGAATTGCAAAGCACTTTTAAGTTGTTTAAAATCAACTCATTACCTACACCTGTAAATTGTTTGTGAATTACAGTATCAGTATGCTTAATATCCATTAAAACTAAATCCACTTTTTCCAACACTTTCCGGAAAGTTTGCTCGCTGGTATGTCCCGAAGTTTCGATAGCAATGTGCAAAGGTTTTAACTTCTCAATCAATGCAATCATAAAGTCAGCTTGGGCAAGTGGCTCTCCACCCGAAAATGTAATTCCACCTCCACTGTTTATAAGCACTTCTTTTCCTTTCAGTAATTTTGTTGCTAAAGTATCCACATCGTACACATCACCAACTATACGTCTAAGTCTTAAAGGACAAACAGATATACATTTTCCGCAAGCCACACATGTTTCGTTTTCACAAACTGCTTCACACTTTCCACAATGAGTACATGAGCCATTGCTAACCATTAATTCACGCTTGAACGAAATGCCTTCGGGATTATGACACCAACTACAATGCAGCGGACAGCCTTTGAAAAAAACTAATTTGCGGATGCCTGGCCCATCATGTACTGCAAATTCTTCAATATTGAATATTGAACCTTTTATCATTTTCGCGTGAAAGTTACGAATATTTGTATTAATTACAATATTATACTGTTTATATTTATAGTTTTTTTACATAACTAATCACTTACTGTTAAATAAGTGATTAGTTAGCACTATTTTAAATTTATTTATGTGTTCCTAAAACTATTCTTTCAATTTCTTCCAACGATTTCCCTTTTGTTTCTATTAAAGCAAACCGATAGAATATCAGACTTAAAATTGTAGCAATTGTAAAAAACAGGAATGCATATCCACCGCCCACACTTGACAGAGCTATAGGAAAGACAAAGGTTATGATGGCATTGAAAAACCAATGCGAAAATGAACCAATTGCCGAACCCATTGCCCGTATATCAGTAGGGAACATTTCGGATAACATTACCCAAATTACTGTACCTTGCGAAACAGCAAATAGAGCAATAAATCCCAACATGGAAGTAAGAATTAATGGAATACTTGCCTGATTGGTAATATCAGCCCATGCAAAAAGTCCTAAGAAAAACGGCATACCAATGCCACCAATGTACAGCAACGTTTTGCGACCAAACTTATCGATAAGCGACATACCCACAATGGTGAAAACAAGATTTGTAAGTCCCACAAGTACAGTAAGATAGAAAGACGTTTCTCTACTTAATCCGGCATCTTTAAAAATTTCGGTAGAATAATAATTAACGATATTAATACCCGATAATTGGTTAAACATCCCCACACCAATACCAATTAAAACCAGTTTAAAATAAGGTTTACGTAGCAGAGCAGAGAAACGTACATTGGTTTCGCTTTCCAATGAGTCCTGAATTTCTTTGATCAATACATCGGGGTCGGTACCTTTATTTGCTCTTACAAGAGATTCGCGTGCTTCTTTTAATAAACCTTTTTTTACCAACCAACGCGGACTTCGTTGTATAAAGAACAAAAGCATAAAGAAAACAATTGATGGGATAACTCCAAACAAAAACATCCATCGCCATTTAATATCGCCTGCTCCTAAACTATCAATAATATAATTAGAGAAGAACGATACTAAAATACCCAACACAATTGCTAATTGAGCAGTAGCAACGAGTCTTCCTCTAACTTTTGGCGGCGCAACTTCCGAAATATACATGGGCGTAACCACCGATGCACCTCCGACAGCTAAACCACCAATAAACCGCCCAATAACAAATACCCACAACTCAGTAGCTAAACCTGTCATTAGCATTGACAAAAGAAAGAAAAGAGCCATAATTCGGAGTATGTAACGGCGACCAAAAACATCAGCAGGCTTCCCTATAAAGAGTGCACCTATTACACAACCAATTAATGCTACACTTACAACCATGCCTTCCAATGCAGGAGTAAGAGAAAAATATAAAGACACATCTGATAATGCGCCGTTAATAACACCGGTTTCGAAGCCAAAAAGTAAGCTTCCCAAAGCCGCTACAAATGTGATAAAATACAAATATTTGTTCATTTTTTGAGTTTTATAAATTTTTGAAAATTCTAATTTAATTGAAAGAAAAAAGTCATCGAAATAATACCTATCCGGCTAACATTTACAAAAAAACCTTTCAGAAACAGTCCGATGACTTAATTCATAATTTAACTTCATTAATTTCAATAACGACACTTTGATATGCTTCGCGCAGATTTATTTGAATTCCTATTTTAGATAAATACTCCCCTGTAAATATGCCATTATCAGAAGAAACTCTGGATTTTACCTTTTTCTTTTCTGTACCCTGAATTTCTTTGTTAATTTCGGTGATTTTATATTTTTTTTCGGAGTCTAAACCATTTAATTTCATAGGTGGAAAATTGTAAGTCAGATTTTTATCCAAATTAAAGCCGAAAAATACAGCTTTGTCTTTCGACTCCGAAACATACATCAAAGCAGACATTCCGAAATTATCATAAGGTGATACAATGCGATATAAATCACCAAATTGAATTACAGGGCGTATGCGTTTATAATTTTGAATTCCTACTTTGGTAAACTCATATTCATTGGGAGTCATATCTTTAGGTTGCATTTCAATTCCCAAACGACCTGTCATAGCCACATCAAATTTGAATTTATGAGGATATGAACGTCCGGTTTGATGATTTGGTGACTTGCTCACATGCGATGCTATATTTATTGCAGGATAAAAATAAGAAGTTCCCCATTGGATAAAAATGCGACTCAAAGCATCAGTATTATCACTTCCCCAAAATTCATGAAAATATTTCATAAAATCATACGTTGCACGTCCTCCGCCACTTGCACAAGCCTGCATGATTAAATCGGGATGGGTAAAACGAATTCGTTCCAATACTTTATGCAAACCTCTTTGATATTCAATGTAAAAATGCGATTGTTTGTTAGCCGCTAAGGCAATTGAACCAACATTACTGATAAAATGATTGGCATCCCATTTAATATAGGCAATTCCCTGATTTTCAACTAACAAATTATGGATGATATTATACACATGATCCTGTACTTTAGGATTTGCCAAATCTAAGGTCATTTGCGAACCTCCGCGACCTAAAATTGTTGTGCGGTTTGGCTGCGATACCACCCAGTCGGGATGCTTATCGAACAAATCACTTTTTACATTCACCATTTCGGGTTCTAGCCAAATACCGAATTTTATATTTTTTTCTTTAGCTCTATCAATAAGCGGTTTTAGTCCATTAGGCAATTTTTGTTTATTTACATCCCAATCTCCCAAACCAGTAGTTTCGTTTTTACGTGGATATTTATTTGCAAACCAACCATCGTCCATTACAAATAATTCACCACCCATGTCGGCAATATCATTAATCATTTCAAGCATAACTTTTTCTTCCGTATCAAAATATACGCCTTCCCAACTATTTAGAATTATTAAACGTTCTTTGTTCCCATCCACAATCTGATAATTACGTCCCCAACGTATAATATTTCGGCTTGCTTGTCCTTTACCGGCATTACTATAAGTTAATACGAAAGAGGGTGTTTTAAAAACTTCATTTTTTTCTAGCAAATAATTTGAAGCATCTTCGTTCATTCCGGCAATAAGATTTGTTTGGTTTTTAAAATTACCATCCAATTTAATTCTGTAATTTCCTGTCCAAACTAAGGTTCCCGCTATTACTTCACCTTGATTTTCAGAAGCCTTTCCATCTAAACTAATCATAATCGAGGGATTGTCGAACTGTGTATTTCTAACTCCCTCCTTGTTTTTAATTACCTGCATTCCCCGTTCCAACTTTTCTTCAACCATTCCCATTTCATCAGACCAATTACCATGAAAATGGGTAACCCATGCATTGAACGAACGGATAGGCATAGCAAACGATGCAAATTTATAAAGCATAACTGGTAAATTTTCCTGGTGAGTGATTTCAGTCCATGCTTCAATTACGTCCTCTTTGTAAAATGCTTTATAAAAAAGTGTTACATTGAAGGGATATTTGTTATCGTATAATGAAACTGTTGTTAAAGTTACATTGTCATCAACTTTTGTTACATTTACAGCTTTTAGATACAAATCTACGGACAAATTTCCATCGGAATGAGTTACCTGCAAAGCTTTTTCTTCGGTACATTCCAAACCAAAAGCGGGGTAAGCATCCTCATTTAAACCTATTCCGCTTTTTACAATTTGGGTTACATCATTCACTTTTTGACCATAATACTGAAAATTGAATTTACCATCAATAGTTCCGGTAAATACCATAACATTATTTTTGGTTTCTACTACATATTTATTTCGTGCTTTTTGGGCACTTAAATTGATTGTAATAGCAATTAATGCTATTAAAGAAATTAATTGTTTCATTTTTAATTAATTTAAAGTTTTATTACAATAATTCCGTTTGGCTGAATATTTACTTTTTTTGATTTAGATCCAAGAGTTACAGTAACTGCACAGGATTTACCTTCTCGTTCGTTTAATCTAAAAATCACATCCTTTTCAGTCGGTTCAATAGATGTAATTTCAACATTCGGTTTATCAACATTGATTATACTTTTGTTTGTAACAATGTTGTTGCCAGTAGGATTTGAATAAATTTCACGCATATATACTTCGTCGGTATAACTTTTTGCAACCATCGGAGTGTGATTATCCTGCCATGTACCCTCGAATGGGTAAATCATAAAATCGTGCTTATAAGTTCCATGAAAAGGTTCTGCATACCAAGCTAATTCATGGTCAACATGTTCTTTACTTACAATTGTCATTCCTACGTCTCTGTTGGGTCCTGAACTTGTAGATGCACCTAAATACATACCTACTTCGCCTTGCTCTGGAATTGTATAGAAGGCTTGTTCGCCGGTGTTAACAGTAACCATAAATCCACCATTTGTATCGAATTGAAAAATGCTTGACGACAACGGACAGTAATAACTTTTTCCGGTTAGTAGATTTGGTGAAATGGCAAATGGTATATCATAAAACACTTTGCCCGGTTTTCCAGATTTAAATTGAAGCGTTAAACCCTGGGGATCGAAGAAAAATCCGGATTTTTTAACAATATTTTTTCGAACAAGAGTTGGATGTGGAAAAGTATACTCGATAGAACATAAAACCCTATCTGCCTGTAAAGTGAAAATTTGTTGCTCATGAATTAACCAGTCTATTTGACGTTCAATCCGCAATTGAGGATTCAATCCTTTGCGGGTACTGATTCGTGCTTTACCATAAGGAACACCGTTACGCCATTTATCATCACCTATACCAATATCCATGTGTGCTAAAGCTTTGACAATAAAAGAGTCGAGCGACATTTCAATAGACGTTTGCCTATACGAAAATATGACTTTATCGTCTGAAGCTATAAGTTTAGTATTGCCATTTTCAATAGATTTACCTTCTTCCCAATCAAATTTTTGATAGTTTGCTGTTCTTTTCAAACCTATAATTTTATAGCCATATTCGGGCATTAAGGTTTCAAAATCAATTTTATATTTCCCTTGTACATAAGTAACAGTACTTTTTTGCTTTTCTGAACTTGAGTAATCAAAAATTTCGCAAGGAGAGTCAGCTGTTAGAGTCAATTCTTTCATTCTTTTTGACTGTGCATTAAAAAGAATAAAATACCTATCGTAACCCTGTAATTTTATATCTTTTGTAATATTATCCAAACCGCTATTAATTATCTCTTTCGACAAAGTTGCACTGTTTACGAATGAATTAATACGTTCGCGGCGCTTTTCGTATAATGGAAACCAGCCTTTAGAATCACTATTTACAGCCCAAACCAACAAATGTTCAGCTTTTGTCAACAAAGTAATTTTTCCATCACGAGTCAAAAATTCGGGTTCAACTTCGGGGTACAAATCTGCTCTTTCAATATTCCAAATCAACGGATCGTGTTTCAGTTCAATTTTCGAATCTGAAAATGGAATATCAATATTCTTATTGTATTGTGTTCTTATCATCGAATTCATTATTGTTGCATCGCGAAAAGCTGACATAGCTTTGTTTGTATAATCCTGAATGATAATATCAAGAGGGTCGGCAGTCCAACGGGAATAAGTTCCATCAACCATGTTTTTGCCTTTAGCAGAATGATCCACATATCGTTCTTCTTTAATACCAAACTTTTTGATATACTCTTTTACTGTAATCCATTCTACTTCAATATCTTTGTTTGTAGTAATAAAATCGTTTATTTTCTTATAATTTGCACTAAACGACTGTGGTATTTCAAAATCATCTTCAATTACCAATAAACTTTTTTCGGGAGCTGATTTTATAATTTCAACAATTTCCTGACGACGAGCAACAGGAATACAAGTTGTAACCGAACCATCCATACCTCTAACCTTAAAAGGATAAGTTGTGGTAGGGTCTCCGGTAATAACCGGAACCCACGAAACATTGGAATTATTCAGAATCCAGGGTAATTGAGCGTGATATGCGCGTTCCTGCAAATAAAAACCATCGGTAACACCAAAGGTTTTTTCAATTATGGAAGTTCCTAATTTTGCACAACGGTAATTTGTTTCACCATCCATATTAATATTAACAGGTTCTGAGTAGAACGTTCCTGTAAAGTTCAATTGCCCTTTTTTGTTCAATGCAATAGCATGGTCAATCATCTTGGGCATGGCTTTTTTTAACGAATTAAATGTTTGCCCTGATAGTTGAATTTGCCCTTTAAAATCGGGGTGTTCATCCATAAAATCAAGAAAATTGTTATAAATGACCGGAAAATCCCGCCAAATAGTAGGGCGAACATACCGGTCGTAGTTCATATTACCATGAACTATAAAACTTAGATAAATCTTTTTAGCAGATTTCGAAGTTTTTGGTGTGCTTTTTGAAAACATATTCATACTACATAGAAGTAGTATTAATATTGTTAAAACACTCATTTTCATTTTCTTTTGCATAATACTCATAAGATTTTAATTATAAATTATTTAATTATTAATGATTATCTGTTTTTGAACACAATAAATATATTAACCGATCTCAATACTTACAATCAGGTGTCTAACAACTACTTTCCCAAAAAATTTTCTTTACTTGCAAATATACGAATTTTCAATTAATTATAAAAGTCTATAGTATATAAAAAAAATACTGCAAATGGAGGTTCATGAGTTCCAGGAATATCGTTTCGTGTTTGAGCCCAAACATGAAGGGCTATTTTTTGTGTGATCGGTACTATCGAATCCTTTGGCATTTGGTGATAATTTTAAAACAGGTTGTTTCCCATCTTTGGTTGACCCCAATAAATAATGCCTATCGGAAGCAATATACCCCCAGGATTGACAAGAAGAATCGGTATATTTTGGCATTTCAAGTTTTTCTACTCTTTGCTTGTAGGAAATGGTATCCGTAATAAGGTAAGTTAATATCGGAAAAAAACATACCTTATGTGAATTTCGTTCTTCATTCACAGCATCCTGGATATCCTTTGTTGGGTCTTTCTTCCTCGATGGGTCTGCAAAGAAAGGCACTTTGGTAATATCCAACAGTCCCATTTTCTCGAGGTCAAGCGAAAAATTGCCTAATCCATTTTTGTGTTCGTCTGACTTAAAACTTCGGGCAAAGCCTGAAATTATACTTGGAATAAACATGAATGAGCCAGTTAAAGTTCCCATCTTAATAAATTTTCTTCTCGAAATCCTCATTTCCATTTTGCAATTTTTAATGGTTTTCTATTTTGTAATATATCTGATTTAGCTTTAATACTTCATTAGAAAAATATTCAAAATTAGTTGGTTAATGTCCGAATATATAAAAAAAAAATACTATTCATCTCTTTATTTTTTTATTGTTATATCAACAATTCTGAATATCCCTGCCGGTACTTTCAATTTTATTGTTCCATAATGTATTGGAATCACCAAGTAATTTCACTTTAGTTGAAAAGTTTGTATATTAATTGTTCAACTCCACCTGTAAAAATTGTGGCTATTCCTTTAGCATTGATGGGAACACGAACCTGAAATAATGGTTGTAGCTTAAAGAATATCCATAGCGATTTTCTATCATTGTCAAAAGCTTATTATGAGCCATTGCCCGTAGCCACAAGAACTTCATCCAATCCATCCTGGTCATTATCGGCTTTCCACAACAATTTACCATCAGGTGTAAAGCATTGAACAATACTGTTGATAGAAGCAGTTACGAAAGCCCTTTCACACTTCTTGACTGTTCCGGATATAAGGTGGTAAACGGTTTGCCCATTGTTGGAAAAGTCTTTTACTTTCTGCATATTTGCATTTAGTGTATTCACTTGAAAAGCAAAAGTACAAAGTAGAGCCAAAATTGGAATCATAAATTTATGTTTTTTACGAATCGTCAATTGAATCATAAGTATGAGATTTTTATTAAACTTATCTGCTATTTGATTTCTTATTTTACAATAAGTTTGAGTTCTTTCAAGTCTTGTAGACGAGAAGAAGTACCTACAAAAATTTTGAAATCACCTGGTTCAATCACTCTTTTGTAATTAATATCAATCATTTCAAATGCCTCAGCATCTAGTGTCAGTTCTACATTTTGAGTTTCACCCGGTATTAGAGAAACACGTTTAAATGCTTTTAACTGTAAATCTGGTCTTGTAACTGAGCCAACCATATCTTTTACATAAACCTGTACCACCTGATCACCCGCTACTTTTCCGGTATTGGTTAAATCAACAGCAACAGTGCAACTTTCTCCTGCCTTAATAGTATGATTGGAGAGTACAATATTTTTCAATTCAAACTGAGTATAGCTCAAACCATAACCAAAGTAATAAAGAGGAGTCGAATCCTCGAAAAGGTAATCTTTAAACTTACCTGACACACGTCTGCTGTAATGAATAGGTATTTGCCCTGCACTACGTGGAACTGTTACAGGTAATTTTCCACCCGGATTATTTTCACCAAACAAGGTATTCACTACAGCATTACCCATTTGTTCGCCTAGATACCAACCATCTAAAATTGCTTTGGCATTGGTAGCGGCATAATTTATTGATAAAGCGCGACCATGTAATAAAACCACCACTACCGGAGTGCCTGTTTCAACCAACGCTCGGATTAAAGCATCCTGATTTCCGACTAAATCGAGATTAGCACGATCACCCAAATTTCCGGGACCAGCTCCGGTAGCCTCACGGGTTGTAAAATAATTGTCACCGACACAAACAACTGCTACATCGCATGATTTAGCTATTTGAGCAGCATCAGCAATCGATTGTTTCTCTTCTTCATAAGGAACCTCGGTAATTTTGGCACCTTTTAATTTATTTTCGAATTGAGATGCAGATTCTTGCTTAGTTATAAGGACTGATGTTGCGAGTTTTATATCAATACCTGAATCTTTTAAATAGGTTTTCATAGCTTCATAAATGGTAACCGATTCATCGTTAGCAGATGAGTAACCTCCAAGAATTACATCATTAGCATGAGGACCAAAAAGACCGATACTCTTTATTTTACTTTTATCTAAAGGCAAAATATTATTATCATTTTTCAATAGGGTGATTACCTTTTCAGCCATTTCGCGTGTAAGGGTTTTATTAGAAGGATTTCGCATAATCTTATCCGCTTTAATCTCATCGACATAAGGATTTTCGAACAAACCTAACATAAATTTTACCCTGAGAACCTCAGCAACTCGTTGATCGAGGTACTTCATGTATTCAGGTTTTTCATTTAATCCTTCTTTCAACAATATATAACATTCACCAATGGGCTGATCAAAGTTAACACCTGCTTTTAAAGCCATCATGGCAGATTCCGTTTTATTCCCAGTAACATGATGAACCGATTCGAGACGAACCACATCATTCCAATCTGAAACAGCAATACCTTTAAAGCCCCATTCCTGACGTAGTATTTGGGTAAGAAGTTCTTCGCTACCATGACAAGGAACACCATCAATTTCGCTATGTGAAGGCATTACACCCATACATTTAGCTTTGGTAAATACCTGACGAAAAGGTTCAAGAATTTCTTCGCGAAACTGCCTTTCGGTAATATTAGTCGGAGCAAAATTACGTCCGCCCTCAACCTGCGCATAACCTGCAAAATGTTTCGGACTTGACACCACATTATTGATGCCCAAGGCTGCATTTTTACCCTGAAAACCATTAATAGCAGCTAAACCAATCTGTGAAACCAAATAAGTATCTTCTCCAAAAGTTTCCTCCTGCCTGCCCCATCGGGCATCTCGAGACACATCAAGTAAAGGACTAAAAACCAAATTTGTACCCCGCGACCTTGTTTCCTTAGCCACATGCGTATAAATTTTATTAATCATATCGGTATCCCAACTTGCAGCCAAACCAATAGCCTGTGGAAACGACGTTCCTTTATGACCAACCAAGCCATGTAAAGCTTCACCTGCGATGATTAACGGAATTCCCAAGCGGGTATTTTCAACCGCCATTTTTTGAGCCTTATTTAATAAAATGGCATCTTCCTTTGCTTCGAGAGGCGAGTTGATATATTGAATTGAACCTACACCGTTTTTCAGTAAATTCTGAAATTTTTGATTAAATATAAATGATCCATTTCCATCAAGCTTATATTCAGGGAAACAGCTTACCAACTGGTTTATTTTTTCATCAACAGTCATTTGTTCAAGTAAATTTTTTACTCGTTTTTCAACACCCAACTTAGGATTCTTATAATCCTGATTTTGCGAATAACCTGTCAGGTTAAAAAAAGCAATCAAGAATAAAAATGATAGTTTAAATTTCATATATAATAATTTTTGTTTGTTTAAAAATATTTAAAGCATTTGTTTTTAGTGAATTTTTCAAATTCTCACTGTCTCTCATTGCAAAAAGCAACTATTAAAAAGTTAGGATTAATGGTTTATATTTTTGAACCTGCCGATGTAATTTCTCGAATTCAGCATAATTTCCAAAAAAGTTTATCACCTTTCCTTTGAGCATATCTGAGTAAAAATCAGGTTTGGTATATTTCACCCATTCGATAACGGTAGGTGCAATAGGCTCAATCAGAAGTGTGTCGGCAACAAATGCCGTCATCCAATCTTCTTCCTCCTTGCAAATTTTCCGTAACCATAAAAGTTCTTTCTGAAACTCAGGTTTTTCTGCAAGGTTTTTCAATTAGTAGATATCGTTAGTTAAATCGTAAAGTTCTTCTTTGGGCATAGTTTTTTAGTTATAAATTTCAGTTGAACTTAGTTTAATTTACCTTCAATTTCCAATTTTCTAATAACATGAATTCCAAGAAATACAAATTCGAGCCAAGTCTGCTTTCAATCATAAGGTTCATTTGTATAATTGTTACGTATATACTTGTATTTCAACTCAGTAATACTCCGTGACTGTTCTTTAACCTCATCCCACTAATCAGGGGTAGAATATAAAAAATCCCTATAATTATCTTTTGAGAACAGGTCTTTAGATGTCATGAATTTTGATATTTCTTTTCCATTTTCGAATTTTTTAAAGGTTTTGTCTAGACTAGTCATACTAAATTGACAATTATTTTAAACGCAAAGAACGCTATAACACGAATTCACAAAGTTTGATTAAAAATTATGTTTTAACTTAGCGACTTATTATCTTTGCAACTTAGCATTCAAAAAATACTTTAATGAGTATCGGGTGTTGTACCTAAAATTCATTTTTATAGCTAACACAAGCA